>DAOTJI010000001.1:0-38336 GCA_035448625.1 Smithellaceae bacterium
AAGATTTTCTACGGCTGGTGGATTGTCGTCGGCGCTTTTTTTCTCAATTTTGCCGGCATCGGAATCATCATGAATTCCATGGGGGTGTTCGTCAAGCCCGTTTCCGAATCCCTGGGCTTTACCCGGGGCGGATTTACTCTTTATTTCACCATTGCGGCGCTTGCCATGATGGTCATGGCGCCGGTCATGGGCAAGCTCCTGGAACGCTATGACATCCGTGTCGTCATGACGATCTCCACCTCGATCATGGCCGCGAGTTTTGCGCTCTTTTCGCAGTGCCGAACCCTCGCGCAATTTTATATTCTGGCCGTGTTTCTGGGCATCGGCAGTGCGGGATCGCATATTATTCCGGTCTCCATGATGATCACCAACTGGTTCATCGATCGGCGGGGGCTGGCGATGGGGATCGTCTTTGCCGCCACCGGCGTCGGCGGAATGATCTTCAACCCGCTGGCCAACTGGATCATCCTGCACCACGGCTGGCAGGCCGCTTATCTGACATTTGGCCTGATCATCGGCGTCCTGTCCATCCCGACGGCAATTTTCATCGTTCGCGCGAAGCCGGCCGACAAGGGCCTGCTGCCCTACGGCGGTGAAGAAGCGCTGGCGCGCCAGACGGCCGGTGAGCAGGCAGGGGTGACCGCGTCCGCTGCGATCCGCGGCGGCGCCTTCTGGCTTCTGGCCGCGATCATTCTTCTGATCGCCATCGCCAACATGGGCGTCCTGCACCACATCGTGCCCTACCTCACGGACATCGGATTTTCCTCCACGACGGCCACGGCGCTGATGTCCCTGCACATGGCCATGCTGATCGTCGGCAAGGTGCTGACAGGCAGCCTGGCCGACCGGCTGGGCCTTCTGAAAAGCTATCTGGTCTGCATGGCCGGACTGATCATGGCCATCCTCCTGCTGTACGGGGCGCAGCTAATGTGGGTGGCTGTTGTGTTCAGCGTCCTTTTCGGCTTTTCCATCGCGGTGCGGACCGTTCTGCCTCCGCTCATGACGGCGAAAGTCCTGGGGCAAAAGCATTTTGCGGTGATTTACGGGCTGCTCAACATCTTCACAACGCTGGGAACGGCGGTAGGCGTGCCGCTTTCCGGTTTTATCTACGACTGGACGAAAAGCTATTCCATGGCCTTCGCGCTTTACATCGGTATGTGTCTGATAGCAGCCGCGGCCGGCATTGTCCTGATGATCCGAAAGCGGGACGGCTGAAGAGGATCGGCCTTTCCGTCCCGGATACCGCTTGATGGAGACGGTGAACGATGAACGTGAAAACCGCAGGCATACCGAGCATCAACAGATGGATGTGCGAGTTTTCGGATCCGGGGATGGAACGGGCTTTTCAAAGCCATGTTCAGCCCGTGGTCACCCAGCAGCTGCGCTGGGCGCTCATCATCTGGGCCGGTTTGCTTTTGCTTTTTGCCGTGCCCGACTATATCGCGATGGGCCCCGTCCGCCCGTTTTACTATCTCTTGACCTACCGGGTCGTTATCGTTGTCGCGCTGGCTATTCTGCTCTGTTCCATCCGGCCGGATACCGATATTTTTCGATTCAGCTATCCGGTGACGGCCGTGGTCCTGGCCGGTTTTACGGGTTTCATGCTTTTTTTCATCTATCGTCCGGATGTCGTCACCCTGATCATCATCGTCATCATGGTTCAACTGATCGGTCTGCTGATGTTTGTTCCCATCCGTTTTATCCTGGCTCTTTCTTCCGCCCTGTACGGCGTTTTCATCACCCTGGCAACCCGGTACATCCTGGGGACTTCAACGGCCAACCTGGTCGGCCTGTCGGTTCTGCTCATCCTTCCGGTGGTCATCGGCGCGGCAACCACCATGCGGCTGGGCTTTTCCCAGCGGCGGGAGTACGCCCTGCTGACCGAAGCGAATAAAATCAATCAGGAACTGGCCGATGAAATGCGAAAGCGCGTCAAACTCGAGGAGAAGCTCAAGGAACTGGCCGCAACGGACCCGCTGACCGGGCTGTACAACCGGCGGCAGTATGAGATGCTTTTTCAGCATGAAATGGACCGGTCGAGGCGCAGCCATTCGCCCCTGTCCGTCGGAATTCTCGATCTGGACGACTTTAAGGTAGTGAACGATACTTACGGACACTCGGCCGGCGATGCGGTGCTGCGCCTCGTGGCGGAAGTATGCCGGAGAAATCTTCGCGCGGTCGACATTGTCGGACGCCTGGGAGGGGAGGAGTTCATCATCCTGATGCCCGACTGCGACATCGACCAGGCCAATATTCTCGGCAACCGGCTTTTACAAAAGATTGAATCGGCCGTTACCGATACAGGTTCGGCCTCCATAAAAGTCACTGCCACCATCGGAATCACCCAACTGTTTCCGGACGACAAGGGTATTGAAGGTATCATCAGCAGAGCGGACGAAGCCCTCTACCGGGGCAAAAACGCCGGCCGCAACCGGGTGGAAATCAGCAGGCGGTAATCCTTTGTCGCTTTCGGCACATTCTCGGAAGCAGCCCGCGTGCTGGAGAACGGCGGCCGTGCGCGGAAACCGGAACGCACGGCGGACCTTCATCGGCATTCGCTGCGTTTGAGGATTTTCCTGGTTTTGCCCCGCCCTGCCGGGTAGTCCGAAAGCAGCCCTGAGACGAGGCATTTCGCCACGCCGCCCAGGTCTTCTTCTCCTTCGCTCATGACCTCGCCCCGCCAGAGTTCATCGCCCGGCTGGGGACCTGCCGCGTCAAAGACGCCCATTCGGATCCAGCGAACATGAACCTTGTAAACTCCGCCGCCCTCGATGACGTAGCGCGTCTCCGGCGTAGCGCCTTGCGGGGTGGGTTGAAGAGACGGAACAGGGCGGGAGACGACCGGCTCACGTCTCTCTTCGGTTCTGGTGCCGCCTTTGACCAAAACGAGGATGTTGGGACTTGCGCCGTCATACACATAACCTTTTTTTTCCATCTCGCCGCGGATCAAGGGCAGCAGCTTTTCCATCAGGGGCTTTTCGCCTTCGGCTGAAAGGACGAAACGCTTTTCCCCGGCCGCGGCAGGAAAGTACGGCGCCGCACGACTTTCAACATCCAGCATGATATGGGTCGGAGCGCAGCCCGAAAGCCAGCACAGACAGGCTATCCCCAGTAGAGCGCGGGGAAAAAACGTCCTCTTTGCGATCATGTTACAAATCCTTGAGCAGCTTGTTTTCCGGCCGGCGCTCTACGGTTTGATCGAAGGTTTCCAGGGAAGCCGAAAGGGCGGCGAATTCGGGGGACTGCGTGAAAGGCGTCTGATTCAGGCCTCGTTTATCCATCGCACTGACGACATACTGCACGGTCAGCGTGTTGACGTCGCGCGCCGGTTGATAACCCTGCTCCGGACTTCCTTCTGTCCGGACCGCCGAGAGAATATTGCTTTTCACCAGATTAAACAGAATTTCATTGACGAAGCGGATGGGAATTTCCAGTTGATTGGAGATGTCACGGGCCGTCGCCGGTTTCTCTCCCTGGACGAACCGTCGGACCAGATGATGGGCGATGCGCAGGGAAAGCAGCGTTCGAAGGCGTTGGCTGGCCGCGAGCGCGTCCGGTTCGAACTCGTACGTTTCCACGTTCTGGTAGGCAAAGGACAACTCCGCCCCGTACAGCACGATCAGCCAGCTCAACTGGAGCCAGGCGAGAAAAAGCGGCAGAGCGGCGAAGCTTCCGTAGATGGCATTGTACTGCGCAACGCCGATCTGGAAAGTGATGTAGGCCCATTCCACCGCCTGAAAGATCGTTCCGGTGATGATGCCGGCAATGAGGCCTGTGGAAAATTTTACCGGAGTGTTCGGCATGAAAATATAGAGGAAGGTGAAAAGCGCCCACATGAGGGTATAGGGCAGCAGCTTCATAAGAAAAAAGATGACGGGGCCGAAGCTTCCCAGGATGGCGAATTTCTCCAGAATCAGATTTACCTGCGTGGTAATGAAAACGTTCACGCCGCCCGAAAGCACAAGGATGACGGGGCAGATCAGAATGAGCGACAGATAGTCGCCGAACATCCGGCCGAAAGTTCTTTTTTCCCGAATGCCCCAGATGTCGTTGAACGATTCTTCGATCTGCCGCAGCATTTTGACGACGGCCCAGAAAAGGACCACCAGGCCGACGCCGGCGATCAGGCCGCCCTTCGTATTGGCCAGAAGGGCGTCGGAAAACTGGATCACATTGGCTAGGATGTCCTCGTGGCCCGCCAGTTTTTCGCGCAGCTGCTCTTCCAGCACTTTCTGGAAACCGAAGCCCTTGGCGATGCCGAAGGCCATGGCCGCGATGGGAACAATCGAAACCAGCGAATAAAAGGTCAGGGAGGATGCGCGCAGCTGGCATTTGTCTTCATCAAATCCCCGAATGGAAAGGATGAGCACTCTGGCCAGCTTCAGAAAAAAAGATTTTCCCGGAGGAAGCTCGGTGCCGCGAATTCTCCAGATGTCCCTGCGGATGAAATCCATGGTTTTTTGAATCCGTGTTTTGTTTTCGGCCATAATGCCTCCTTTAGTCCCCCAGAATGACTTCCCCCGTATCGGTGATCAGCTTTTCCGGAAGTTGAAAGAGCCGCCGGAAGATACCCAGGGTTTCCTTTCCGATGGATCTTACCGGCATCGGCATGACATTCGGATCTTTCCACGCGCCTTTGATTTTAACATAAATCGTGAGGACATTCCCGTTCTGATCCAGAATCAGCCAGCCCACAACCGGCATTTTTGACGCCACCAGATCCAGCGTTTGCATCGGGTGGATGCCGGCGATGCAGTCCAGTTCTTTTCGAAATACGTCAACACTGCCCGCCGCCGAGATTTCCATTGCGTCGCCTGTGATCAAGAAATCTTTTGAAGAAAACACGCCGTTTTGAACGGAAGCCTGCGCGGTGATGGCGCTGTAGGGCATTCCGTCTTTGGCCATGTCCGGCAGCTTCAGCCGGATGAGCTGCGAAACATTCAGCAGCGAGAAGATTTTGGAAAGAACGGAGAACTTTTTCAGGACGCCTTTCTCGGCCCGGATTTGCAGGGTGCCGGCCGTCGTATTTTTCAAATCGGAGGCCTGACGTCCGCTGGCGGTCAGGTGTCCGGAAACCGAAAGGTTCCCCGTGATCAGGCCGTCTCCAAGGTCCATCATGTTCTGGAGCTTTTCCAGACGGACATTGTCGAGGGCAAGATTCGCTTCAGTGTGATACTGACCGTCCGGACGAAGGGCCGCCTTGCCCTTTGCCCGAATGCGTCCGTCCAACACGCCCGCCTCCAGAGACCGGACGTTCAGCGTTCCCGGAGCATAGTTCAGCACGGCCTGCAGGGCGTTGAATTCGAAGCCTTCCAGCGAAACCTTATCCGCGCGAACGGTTGCGTCAACGGTTGCGCCGGACGTCGCGATTCCGTCTTTTTTAGACGTTTTCAGGGAGGTCAGCAGAGCGATGTCGCCGGAATCAATGAAAGGGGAGGACAGTTCCGCCGTGATTTTCGGCGCGGCAAAATCCCGGATGTGGCCCGACGCCGTGAAAAGAGATTTGCCAAGGCCGAAAGACAGGCGGTTGACGAGCAGGTCTTTTTCTTTCCAGACGGCCTGTGCGCTGACGCCGGAAAATATCGCGTCGCCTTTGGGACTTTTCCATCCAAGGTCCCGGGCATGGAGCCGATCGGCCTTGACCAGACCCGCGACGGCCGGTTTGCGAAGATCGTCGATCTGGAGGTTCCCCTCAAGGTCGCTTTCCCCGATTTTTGCCCTGAGCGTCCCGGTTTGAATTTTATCGCCCTGAAAATAAGCCTGCCCGGTCAGGCCGGTGACGGGCCTGGCCAGCGCCGGGACCGTCAAAGAGACGCCGCCAAACGATGCGTTTCCCTTCCATTTCAGAAAGGCCGGTTTGCGAAGGTCGCCTTTGCCGAAAACATCGAGCGAGACGGTTCCCGAAGGATTCATTTTTCTCAGGACAGGAAACAGGGCGGCGGCTTCACGAAGGCTCAAGGTTTTCGATTCGGCATGCAAAGAAAGAGGAATTTCTCCGGAGAAGCGGTAAGCAGCCGAACCGTTGACATTCAACGGGGGCAGATCGAACCTGAAGGAAGAAAAGCTCAGGGCTTCCTGATTTACGATCATGTCTGCAGTCAGCTTGTTTATTTTGGACTCGGGCTTTTCCAGAACATCCGGAAACGCGTAAGCGGCGCCGGTCAGATCCCAGCTTGCACGGACGCGGAAATCGGATGCCGTTCCTTTTCCGGAAAGGTCGAGGGTGGAAGGCCCGCTGAAGCTGAAATTGCGGAACCGGTTTTTCCCCAGAAGCCATACGACTTCCTCTCGGGCCGGCCGGATAGTCATGTTCGCCGTGTATTCGACGGGGCCGGGCCGGGCAAAATCGGAGATGCTGCCTTCCAGCGTAAAGGGCGATCGGCCGAAAATCCCTTTCGTGCCGCGCAGGAGGAGGCGGCGGTCTTGAAGCTCCAGAGATCCGCGGATGTCATGAAAATCCGGCGCGGTTGGATGCGCCGTCAATACGCCTCCGCTGACGTCCGCCCGGAGGGAGAGGACGCCGGCGTTTTCCGGTTTGCCGATCCGCGTGATCTGGCTTTTTCTGCCTTTGAGGGTTCCTTCAAGCAGGCGGAAATTGCCGTCCCGTATGTGCCCGGCAATAAAGTCTCCCACGGTCTTCGGAATGATTTTCCAGGGAATGTAGGGACGCATTTCTTTCAGGGCGAAAGGTAGCGATGCCGCAGTCGCTGTCAGAAAAAAATCTTCCCGGTCCATGTTCTGAATACTCAGGCGGCCGCCGGCTTCAAATCGATCGATCGCCAGGCGCGTAACCTTCAAAGAAAGGCTCCCGGCGTCGCGGCTCAGCTCGTAGTCGAGGCGGACCGTCTGCGGGGTGAGCGGCTTGGAAAAAGCTTCGGAGCAGTCGAGCAGGGCGCTTTTCACCGTCGCGCTGCCCTTTGATGAAAAATTCTTCAGGGTCCCGGAAAAGGTTGTGTCCGCATCCAGCAGGCCGCCCAGCCGTTCAATCGGCGCCCTGCGGTTCAGATAAGGCGCGTAATGCCTGAGGTCCGATCCCTTAAGCTGCAGAGCCGCTTCCAGATCTCCCGTCCAAAAGGGATTTTCGGGCGGAGCGGGTTCAAAGGTTCCCTTGAGCGAAAGAGCCGCCTTGTTTTGATCTTCGACCAAGGTCGCGTGCATTCGATATTGGAACCGGCTTCCCCACAGAGGAGAATCGATAGCGCAGTCGAGGTTATCCAGGCGGGTGGTGACCGTTGCATTTCCCGCGGCCTGATCCTCAAAGGTCACCGATCCTTGTTCAATGGCGATGTTGCTGATTTTCAACGCCGTTTCTTTCCGGGACTTCGCCAGAAGATCGGCGATGTTCAACTCCCCGGTCGTGTCCCGCCTCAGCCGTAGAACGGGCCGATCCAGAAGAACGTCTTTGAGAGAGAATTGATTTTTCAGAAGAGGAAGAATCTCCAGGCGCAGACGGGCAGAGCGGATGCGGACGAAGTCGGCTGCGCCGTCTTTTTCCTTGATGACGAAGCCCGCAAAGGTAAACACTAATCCTTTGCGAAGGGAGAGAGAGCCGCTGCCCCCGTCGTATTGAACGGGGCGGTTCAGTTCCTTGCCGATCATTCTTGTCAGAGGTTCCCGGAAGGCATCCGGCTGAGAAAGTTTCCAGGAAACGAAGAGCCAGGCGGATGCGAGAAGAACGGAAACCGCAACGGCGCTTATTGCAAAGAATAATATGAATTTCTTTTTAGTCGTCAAACGGAAGCCTTTTCTGCTGATCTTTGACGGCACAGCGTTACGCCTCCCCGTGCGCGTCCAGATCCCGGAAGGCTCTGATGCCGCAAAGGCTGGTGGCCTCCAGGACTCCCCGGATCACGGCCCGGGTCATGCAATCCGCTGCGCTGCGCCCCATTTCGGTCAGCATTTCCGCCGTCGGCGACGCGAAAAATCCATGGGTCGCCGGCAGTTTCCGCTTGTTGGTTCCAAGACAAAAGATCGTATCTCCGTCAAACATCGTGTGCGAGGGGCGTATGGCGCGGGCAAATCCGTCGTGGGCCATCTGGGCAATCTTTTGTGCCTGTGCTTTGGTCAGAACGGCATTGGTAGCGATCACCCCGATGGTGGTGTTCCGCCCCGCGGAGGCTTCAGGCGGCGGGGGCAGCTTCACCGCTCGCTTCCCGAGTTCTCCGAATTCGGATCCCGCTTCCTGGCGGATTTCCCAGAAACGCCCCGTTACGGGATCGATCAGGGAACCCAGGGAGTTCACGGCAACAATGGCCGCGACGATGATTCCGGAGGGCAGGGCTTCGCTGGCCGTTCCCAGGCCGCCTTTGATCCCTCCGGCCACGGCGCCGGTTCCCGCGCCGACGGATCCCAGGGGGAAAACGTCTTTGCCCGCCGCGTTGCAGGCTGCCGCTCCCCACTGGGGACCGATCGGCGGAACAAACTGTTTTGCCCGGCCCAGATCAAAAAGCGCGGCCGCCGGCACGATGGGCGCCACATGGCCGTCCTGCAGCGGAAATCCCCAGCCTTTCTTTTCGAGCCAACGCACGACGCCGTCGGCTGTCGCCAGACCATAGACGGACCCGCCGGTCAGCACGACGGCCTGAACCTTTTCCACCAGATTCAAGGGCTGCAACAGGTCCGTTTCACGGGTTCCCGGAGCGGAGCCCCGAACATCGACCCCCGCCGTCGCCCCGTCGGGGCAAACGATCACGGTGACGCCGCTTGCGTATTGCCGGCTGGTGAAATGACCGACCAGGATTCCATCGACATCGATCAAAGAATTATTCCGGCCTGTTTTCTTCATGGGCATTTCCTCACGAAAAAGGTTGTGGGACGTCCTGAAATGATCGCGATTCTTGTAAATAAAAATTAAAAGATCCGCTTCTCGAATGAGCTTCGTTTACCACAGGTCGGAAGGCATTTCAGCTATTATTTCATTGACATCTCGGGATGTTCTTTCTATGCTTCGTCCCGCCATCTATCCGGTAGTCACAAAAGCCAAACTCGTGTATGATGCCGTGCATGAAAAGAGGAAGCGGCATACTGCTGGCGATTTCTTCGCTGCCCGGCCGATTCGGCATCGGCACGCTGGGGGAGGGCGCACGAAAATTTGTCGATTGGCTTGAGCAAAGCGGGCAGGCCTACTGGCAGATTCTGCCTGTTTCCCCGACGGGTTTCGGCGACTCTCCGTATCAGGCGTTCAGCGCCTTTGCGGGCAATCCGTATTTTATCGATCTGGAGGATCTGCATCGCGAAGGTTTGCTGCCCCCCTTGGCGCTGGACCTTTGTGAAAGTCTTTTCGCGGGTGATCCGGATTCCGTGGATTATTACGCGCAATATGTCGGCAGACCGCAGGTGCTCCAACTGGCTTTCCGCCACGGCGCCGGGCGGCTGGCCGCGGGACTGGAATCTTTTCGAAAGCGTCATCAAAGCTGGCTCGGCGACTATGCGCTGTACATGGCGCTGAAGGGCGAGTACGAAATGAAGCCTTTCGATCAATGGCCCGAAGCGCTTGCCCTGCGGGACCCCGCATCCCTGAAGAACGCGGCGGCCCGGCTCAAAGAGCAGATGGATTATCATATCTTTGTTCAATACCTTTTCTTCCGCCAGTGGGACGCGATGCGGAAATATGCCGGCGGCAAGGGGATCCGCATCATCGGAGACATGCCGATCTATATGGCGCCGGACAGCGCGGACGCCTGGGTCGGCCGTAACATTCTGGATCGCGAGGGGCGTGTCGCGGGCTGCCCGCCGGACTACTTTTCGGCAACGGGGCAGCTTTGGGGAAATCCGGTCTACGACTGGGACGTCCTGAAGGAAACGGGTTACGCGTGGTGGATTCAAAGAATCGCCCATCAGATATCCCTGTATGATTATCTGCGCATCGATCATTTCCGCGCCTTTGAAGCTTACTGGGCGGTTCCTGCCGGCGCGATGACCGCCGAGGCGGGGCAGTGGCTGCCCGGTCCGGGCATGGATTTTTTCCACCGGCTGAAAAAAACGATCGGCGAGCTCCCCCTGATTGCGGAAGACCTGGGGTATCTGACGCCGGAGGTTTTCGACCTGCTCCATGCAACGGGCTTTCCCGGTCTGAAAGTGCTTCATTTTGCCTTTTCACCGGATGGGGAAAGCATCTATCTGCCGCACCGGTATGAGAAAAACTGCGTCGTGTATACGGGCACGCATGATAACGACACGACGATCGGCTGGCATCAAAGCCTTGGCGAAGACGAACGCGCCTTTCTGGATGCTTACCTCGACGGCGTCAACGAAGGGCGTGTCCACTGGCAGTTGATTCGGCTGGCCATGAGTTCCGTGGCCGATGTGTGCATTCTCCCGATGCAGGATGTGCTGGGACTTCCGTCGTCCGCGCGCATGAACCGGCCGCAGACCTCTGAGGGAAACTGGCGGTGGCGTCTGACGGCGGATCGGCTGGACGGCGAGCTTGCGCAAAAATTGGCCGGTCTGACAAATCTGTTCGGCCGCAGGCGGTGAAATCATGATCAAAAACGATATTCCGCAGGACGAAATTTACCTCTTCAATATCGGGGAGGCACAGCAGGCCTACGCCACTTTCGGCTGCCACCGCATGCCGGAATCCGGTCTGCACCGCTTTCTGGTCTGGGCGCCCAATGCGCGGAAGGTCAGCCTTGTCGGGGACTTCAACGGATGGGATGCTTCCCGAAACCGGATGGAGCGCCTTGATTCGGGTGTATTTGCGGCATTGTTGCCGGGCCTTCGCGACGGGGACTGCTACAAGTATTCGATTCACGGCTATGATGGGAAAACGGTGCTCAAGGCGGATCCCTTCGCGTTTCATGCGGAGGTTCGTCCGGCGACGGCCTCAAAGGTCTGGAGTCTCGGCGGATATGACTGGCATGATGCGGAATTTCTGAAGCGGCGCAAGGGGCGGAATGTCCTGAACCAACCCGTTTCCATTTACGAAATGCACATCGGATCGTGGCGCAGGCGGGAGGGCTGGCGCTTTGCGGACCTTCGCCGCACGGCCGATGAACTCTCCGATTACCTGGTCGAGATGGGCTTCACGCATGTGGAGATTATGCCCGTGGTCGAACATCCGCTGGACGATTCCTGGGGGTATCAGGTCACCGGATTTTATGCGGTGACCAGCCGCTACGGGACGCCGCAGGACTTCATGTATTTCGTCGATGTCATGCACGCCAAAGGCATCGGCGTGATCATGGACTGGGTGCCCGCCCATTTTCCCCGCGACGAACACGGTCTGGCGCGCTTTGACGGCACGTGCCTCTACGAGCATCAGAACCCGATGCAGTCCGATCACCCGCAGTGGGGCACGCTGATCTTCAACTACGCCCGTCCCGAGGTGGTCAGCTTTCTGGTTTCCAGCGCGATGTTTTTCTTTGACGTGTACCATATCGACGGGATTCGCGTGGATGCGGTCACATCGATGCTCTATCTGGATTACGCCCGCAATCCGGGCGAATATGTTCCCAACGAGGACGGAGGGAACATCGATCGCTCCGCGGTGGCCTTTTTGCAAAAGCTCAATTCCGTGATTCTGACGCGGTACCCCGGCGTCATGACCGTCGCGGAAGAATCGACGGCTTACCCGATGATCACCAGGCCGCCCTATGACGGGGGGCTTGGCTTTTTGTTCAAGTGGAATATGGGCTTCATGCACGATACCCTTCACTACATGTCCATGGATCCCTTCTTCCGCCGGCATCATCACGACAAGCTGACCTTTTCCATGCACTACGCATTTACGGAGAACTTCATTCTGCCGTATTCCCACGATGAGGTGGTCCACGGCAAAAAATCCCTGCTGGGCAAAATGTACGGCAACTACGACGAAAAATTCGCATCCCTGCGCCTGCTGCTGGGATTCATGTACGCGCATCCCGGGAAAAAACTGCTCTTCATGGGCGTCGAATTCGGGCAATTTATCGAGTGGGATTACCGGAAGGAACTCGACTGGTTTCTGCTGGGGTATGAACGGCACGGACAGATGAGCCGGTACGTGCAGGCGCTGAACGCATTTTATGCGCGCACTCCGGCGCTCTACGAAATCGACGACGGATGGGACGGGTTCGCCTGGCTCAACGTGAACAATGCCGGGCAGAGCGCCGTGAGCTTTCTGCGGCGGGGTGCACGCCCCGATCAGGTCTGCGTGTGCGCCTTCAACTTTACGCCCGTACCGGTGGAGCGGTTTGTGATCGGGCTGCCGTCCAAAGGAGCGCTGCGGGAAGTCTTCAGCAGCGACGAGACGAGGTTCGGCGGAAGCGGGCGCGGCACGGCACGGGCCATTCAAGCCGTCCCTAAAGATTTTGAAGGCCATCCGTACCGCGCGGCCATTGACCTGCCGCCGCTTGCGGCTGTTTATTTTGCATGGGATTCAAAGGAAAAGGGTTTGGAATGAACCAAGCATTGCAGGAAATTCTGGCTGAAAAAAAACTGAAGACTCCGCCGTCGGTCCTGATGATCGGAGCGGAATGTGCGCCGTTTGCCAAAACGGGGGGGCTGGCGGACGTCATCGGAACCCTGACGAGAGAGCTCGATACGCTGGGGTTCGACGTTCGCCTGATGCTGCCGTTTCATCGCGTCATCAAAGAACGGTACCGGGACCGTGTGCGCCATCTGGTCAGCTTCAGCGTGGACATCGGCGGGCGATCCCAGTATGCGGGAATCGAGCAGTTTGACTGGGAGGGCATTCCGGTTTACTTCATCGACAACGAGCATTATTTCGGACACACCATTTACTGCGGCGGAGATTTCGAGGGCGAACAGTACGCGTATGTTTCACGGGCGGTGATCGAGTCGCTTCCCCTGATCGGCTTTGCACCCCGCATTCTGCACGTCAACGACTGGCACACGTCCATGATCCCCATGCTGCTCAAAACCCAGTATGACCGGCTGCCGCAGGGAAGGTGCCGCACCGTTCTCTCCATTCACAACCTCGGCTATCAGGGGCGCTTCCATTTCGGCTTTGTCTCCCATCTGCTGGGCATCGAAAGCCGCTATCATCATCCGGACTGCCTTGAATATCACGGCGACGCGAATTTTTTAAAGGGCGGAATCGTTTACGCGGACAAACTGGTCACGGTCAGCCCGACTTACGCCCGGGAGATCCTGACGGCCTATTACGGCGAAGGGTTGGAGGGAATTTTAGCCACGCGGGCGGACGACCTGACCGGCATTCTCAACGGGATCGACACCAGCGCCTTTAATCCGGCGGCGGACCCGTTCATTCCTTATCCGTATGACGCCTCGTCTCTTTTCGCAAAGCGGAAAAATAAGGAGGCTCTGATTGCCGAACTCGGCCTCAACCTTCCTTTCGACGCCCCTTTGATCGGCATGGTGACAAGGCTGACGAAGCAGAAGGGGATTGACCTGGTCCTGCGCGTCTTCGACGAAATCATCGCGGCGGGAGCCGGTTTTGCGCTCCTCGGGACGGGCGATCACGCCTATGAGCATTTTTTCCGCGAAGCCGCGCACCGGACGGACGGCCGGGCCGTCGGCGTGACGCAGTTCGATGATCCGCTGGCGCGCCGCATTTACGCGGGATGCGATTTTTTCCTGATGCCCTCGCAGTTTGAGCCCTGCGGTCTTTCGCAGATGATCGCGCTGCGCTACGGGACGCTGCCGATCGTCCGGGCGACGGGCGGGCTCCGGGACACGGTCTTTCCCTACAACGAATACACAAACGAAGGAAACGGCTTCACTTTTGAGAACTACAACGCCCACGACATGCTCCATACGATTCGCTACGCGCTGAGCGTCTATGAAAACAAGGAGCGTCTGGACGCGCTTCGCGTGAGGGCGATGAGCCGGGATCTGAGTTTTCAAAAAAGCGCGCTGGCCTACGCGAAGTTATATGTGGAGGCGGCCGGAAAATGAGCCGCGGATTTTCCATTGACAGGCGACGGGACGTACAATAAAACCATTTCCCATTCCGGAGGGAGCGGACCATGCTTCCGATTCCACGATTAAAGGCGAACAGGTGAAAAACAGGATTGCACATATCAGGGGAATCATTGAGGGAAAGCTGAAACGGTACTACGGCCGCACGCTCGAGAACGCCTCGGACGAGGAAATGTTTCAGGTGACCGCGATGAGCATCCGCGACATCATGCTGGAGCGGGGGGTCCTGGCCAACGAAACGGTTGAAAAAAAAGGGCACAAAAGGCTCTGCTACCTTTCGGCGGAGTTTTTGATGGGAAGGGCCCTGGTGAACAACCTGATCAATCTCGGTCTGCTCGCGGAATACCGGGCGGTCATGGCCGAAATCGGCTACCCCTTTGAAAAGCTTGAAGAGCAGGAATTGGAGGCGGCGCTGGGCAACGGGGGCCTGGGGCGGCTGGCGGCCTGCTTTCTGGATTCTCTTTCCACGCTGAACCTGCCGGTGACGGGCTATGGCATCCGTTACGAATACGGGATGTTCCGCCAGCGCATTGTGGAGGGGCAGCAGACGGAAGTGCCGGACGACTGGACGGCGAAGGGCGACATCTGGGAAGTCGAACGCCGCGAGGAACAGGTGGAGGTTCACTTTGACGGCACGGTGGAGGAGATATGGACGGACAACGGGATGACCTGCGAGCACAGGGATTATCAGACCGTACTGGCCGTGCCCCACGACATGCCGGTCATCGGCTACGACAGCCACACGCCGGCGACGCTGCGGCTCTGGCGGGCGGAATGTCCGTCCGGATTTGACCTTCACTCGTTCAACAAGGGCGATTTTGTCTGCATGCTGCGTCAGAAAGAGCTGGCCGAGTCGATTTCCAAGGTGCTGTATCCGCAGGACAACCATATGACCGGGCGAATGCTGCGCCTGCGGCAGTATTATTTTCTGGCTTCCGCCACGATGCAGTGCATCGTCCGCGAACACAAGAAGCGCTTCGGCGACGTGCGCACGCTGCCCGAAAAAGTCGTCCTGCAGATCAACGATCTGCATCCGGCGCTGGCGATTCCGGAACTGATCCGCCTTCTCATCGACGAAGAGGGTCTGGGATGGGACGACGCCTATGCCGTGGCCGGCCGCGTGTTCAACTACACCAATCACACCATCATGCAGGAGGCTCTGGCGGCCTGGCCCGAACAGGTGCTCCGGACGATGCTGCCTCGCGTTTACGCGATTGTTGTCGAAATTTCCGAACGCTTCAGCCGGCATCTGTGGAAAATCTTTTCCCAGGACCGCGAGAAAATCAACCGTTTGGCCGTGATTGCGGAAGACGAGGTTCGCATGGCCAATCTCTGCGTGGCGGTATGTCACAGGGTCAACGGCGTTTCGCAGCTCCACGGCCGGATTCTGAAGACGCGGACCTTCCGGGATTTCTACGTGATGTTCCCGGGGAAATTCATAGCCGTCACCAACGGCATTACCCAGCGGCGCTGGCTGGCCGCTGCGAATCCGGACTTGTGCGCGCTGATCGCCGACCATATCGGCGATCATTTTCTCCGGGACTACCACGAACTGGAGCGGCTCAAGCCGCTGGCGGACAAACCGGGGTTTCTGGCCGATTTCGCGGAGGTCAAGCGCCGCAACAAACTGCGTCTGGCCGAACAGATGAGGAGGCAGCAGGGCCTCGTGCTCGACCCGGATTCGGTGTTTGACGTGCAGGCCAAAAGGCTGCACGAATACAAGCGGCAGCTTTTGAAAGTGCTGCACATCCTGTTTTTGTACAACGGCTTTACCGGCGATGCGGGCTTTGCTCTGCCCAGGCCGGTGACGTTTCTGTTTGCCGCCAAGGCCTCGCCGGCCTACTGGCGGGCCAAGAGCATCATCCGGCTCATCAACGCCGTGGCCGCCCTCGTGGAGTCGCATCCGCGCACGCGGGACAGCATCCGGGTCGCTTTCCTGGAGAATTACAACGTCTCCCTGGCCGAACGCCTGATTCCCGCTGCGGACATCAGCGAACAGATCTCCACGGCGGGGTATGAAGCCTCCGGAACGGGCAACATGAAGTTCATGCTCAACGGCGCGGTGACGCTCGGAACCATGGACGGTGCGAATGTGGAGATCTTTGAAAGGGTGGGGCAGGACAACATCTTTATCTTCGGAGCAAGCGCCGGCGAGATCAACCGGATGGAAACCGAAAACAGCTATCGTCCGAAGGATCTCTTTGACCAAAACGAGGATATCCGGGCGGCCGTCTCGCGGCTGGTGGACGGAACGCTGCCCGGCGTCGCGCCCGACCAGTTTCAGGATCTTTACCGGTCATTGCTTGCCGGCGATTACGACCGGGCCGACCGTTACTTTTTGCTCTACGATTTTGACGCCTACCGCGCCGCGTTTGAACATGTGCTTTCCGCTTACACGGATGAACCGGCCTGGACGAAGAAGGGCGTGCTCAACACGGCGGGCGCCGGATTTTTCAGCACGGACCGGACGATTGAAGAATACAACCGGCAGATCTGGGGGCTCCGGCCCGTCTGATCCCCCGAAAGGACGGCGGCGATGCTGATCCATTACAAAAAGGAAATGATGCACGACTCGACCATGCCGGAATATCGCGATCCGGCAGGGGCCGTCGCCGTCGGAACACCGGTGGTGCTGCGCTTCCGGATAAAACCGGAGAATGTGGAAAGCGTTTATCTGTGCCTGATCGGCGAAGGATTTCATCGCGAACACCCGATGCGGCTGGAGGGCGATGTTTGGCAGACGGAAATCGCCGCGCCTTCGATACCCGATGTGTACTGGTATTATTTCATGGTCCGCGTCGGGGGAAGACTCAGTTATTACGGCGCGGCGGCAGGAAGGACCTGCGGCATCGGCGCCGTATACAGTGCGCCGCCTCCCGCTTACCAGCTGACCGTTTACGATCAGGGTTTTGAAGTTCCCGAATGGTTTCAGAAAAGCGTGATGTATCAGATCTTTCCCGATCGTTTCCGGCCCGGCCGCGATTCGACGGCCCGGAAGGGGATCGCGTATCACCTCTCCAAAGGCCGCCGCGCCTATCTGCACGACTCATGGGACGAAGCGCCGCTCTTCACCCCGCTGCCGGGGGAAAAGGCCTACGATCCCTGTGACTATTTCGGCGGCACGCTGAGCGGCATCGAGGAGTCCCTGGACTACCTGCAGGGTCTCGGCGTGAACGTATTGTATTTGAATCCGATCTTCGAGGCGGCCTCCAATCACCGGTATAATACCGCCGACTATTTCCGCGTCGATCCGGTGCTGGGCACCGAGGAGGATTTTCGGTCCCTGTGCCGCGCGGCCGAAGAAAGGGGAATGCGCATTCTTCTGGACGGCGTGTTTTCCCATACTGGCTCCGACAGCATTTATTTTAACCGGGAAAAAGCCTATGACACGCCGGGCGCCGCCAACCGTCCGGATTCTCCCTACTACACCTGGTACACGTTTGAGCGGTATCCCGATCAATACCGCTGCTGGTGGGGGTTTACGTCGTTGCCCGAAATCAACAAGCAGGATACGGGCTGGCAGCGATATGTCATCACCGGCGAGGACAGCGTCGTGAAGCACTGGCTTCGGGCGGGCGCGGCAGGCTACCGTCTCGACGTGGCCGACGAGTTGCCCGACGAGGTGCTGGCGAAGATTTACGCCGCAGCAAAGCAGACCCGGCCGGAGGCGGTGTTGATCGGCGAGGTCTGGGAAGACGCGACCACAAAGCACAGCTATGGCGTTAAAAGACGCTATGCGCTGGGAGGCATCCTGGATTCCGTCACGAATTACCCGCTGCGCAGCGCCTTGATCGCTTTTTTGAAGGGCCAGTCCGACGCCTTTGACCTGAAGCATTTTCTGGTGGATCAGGCGGCTAATTATCCCGCCCCCCTGTACTACGCCCTGACCAATCTGCTTTCCTCCCATGACGTGGAGCGCGTTCGCACCGCGCTCAGCGCGCGCATCGATCCGCATCAGCTGACCCGGGAGCAGCAGGCTTCCTTTGTCGTCAGCGACCACCAGAATAAAAAAGGCGCCGGGCGCCAGCGGCTGGCCGCGGTGCTGCAGTTTTCCATCCCCGGCGTTCCCTGCGTCTATTACGGGGATGAAAAAGGCATGACCGGTTTCCTCGATCCCTTCAACCGTGCGCCTTTTACCAAAAAAGCGCCGTACGACCTGACGGACGAATACCGAAGACTGGCAGGGTTGCGCGCCTCGGCGGACGCGCTGCGAACGGGCCGTGTCGTGTATTTCGCCCCCGATGCCGACTGTCTCGGCGTTTTGCGATACATCATCGGGGGAAAGGACGCCCTGGGCCGGCCGGCCGGGGACGGCGTCTATTTCACGGCGATTAACCGATCGGATGCGCACCGGCTGGTGGTCTTCGATTTTTCAGGAAAGCATTCGCTCTTTTCCGAAGCGGATCGGCGGAACCTGCTCCCGCTGTTCAACGGGACGTTCCCCTGCCTCTTGACCCAAAAGTCCTTCACGTTCATCGATGCGCTTTTGGAAATATCACTGGATCCCCTGGGGGCCTTGTGGCTGAAGATCGCCTAAAGGGCGTGGGGATCCCGAAAGGGGGCAAATCCAAAAAAGGAGATGCAAAATGACGTACCGCGAAACCTATCGGCGCTGGAGAGAATGCGTCACGGAGCCGGAACTGCTTGCCGAACTGGAGTCCATTCGGGACGACGACGCTCAGATTCAGGACCGCTTTCACATGGATTTGCCGTTTGGGACAGCGGGGCTGCGCGGTGTGATCGGCGCGGGCATTGCCCGAATGAACCGTTATGTCGTCGGCCGGGCGACACAGGGGCTGGCGGATTATCTGACCGGCGGCGCCGTCGCCGGGGCGTCCGCGGTTATTGCGTACGATTCCAGAAAATATTCTTTTGAATTTGCAAGAGAAACGGCTTGTGTGCTCGCGGCCAACGGCATCAGGGTTTATCTGTTCAAGCAGTTGACGAGCGTCCCGGAGTTGTCCTTTGCCGTCCGCCACCTGAAAGCGAGCGGCGGCGTCGTGATTACGGCGAGCCATAATCCCCGACAGTACAACGGCTACAAGGTTTATGCCGCTTACGGGGGGCAGCTGGGTCCGGAGGCGAGCCTCGCGGTGATGGACCGCATCCGGAAACTGGATCCTTTTGCGGACGTGAAAAGAATCAGCTATGAGGAAGGGACTGCAAAAGGACGGATTCTCGAAATCGGCGAAGAGATCGACCGGATTTATTACGATCACATGATCCGGTTGTGCGGGGGGGAGAGCGCGGGCGACCTGAAAGTAGTGTACACGCCGCTTCATGGATCGGGGCTGCGCACCGTTGAAAAAGTATTTCCCCTGGCGGGGATTCACAACTGGTGCGTCGTTCCCGAGCAGCGAATGCCGGACGGTTCGTTCCCGACGGTCGCGTCCCCCAATCCCGAAGATCCGAAAGCGATGGAGATGGCCATTGCCCTGGCCGGAAAGATGGAGGCGGACCTGGCCATCGGCACGGATCCGGACGCGGACCGGATGGGCGCCGCCGTCCGTCGGCTGGACGGTACTTACACCATGCTGACGGGCAACCAGATCGGCTGCCTGCTGATTCATTATCTCCTGGAAAAGCGCCGACAGTCGGGAGAGCTTCGCGCCTCCGATTACCTTGTCAAGTCGTTTGTCTCGACCGGTATGGCGGACGCGATCGCCGCTCAATACGGAATTCACTGCTACACCGTCCTGACGGGGTTTCGCTTTATCTCCGAACTCATCGTGCAAAAAGAGCCCACGGGCGCACAGTTCATTTTCGGGTTTGAAGAAAGCTTCGGGTTTCTGGCGGGTACATTCGCGCTGGACAAGGATGGGGCGCTCGCCGCGCTGCTCTTGTGCAAGGCGGCCCAGTTCTTCCGGGTCCGAGGCCAGAGCCTGCCGGAAGCGCTGGAGGCCCTTTACCGGGAGCACGGCTATTACCTGGAAAGCGTGAAAAACATCGCTTTGAAAGGTCTGGACGGCATGGAAAAAATGAAGGGCATCCTGGAACAGCTGAGGACCAGGCCCATTGCCGCGATCGGCGGTCTGCCCGTCCGGTTCAAGGAGGACTACCGGTCGCGGACCCGCACCGACCGGGACGGTGCCGTCTCCGAGCTGGAACTTCCGTCCACGGACGCAATCAAATTGACGCTGGACTCCGACGCATGGATCTGTATCCGTCCGTCCGGGACGGAGCCGAAGATCAAGATCTACTACGCGGTTCATGCCGCCTCGCGGGAAGAGGCCCAGGTACGGCTCCGGGACATGGCAGAAGACTTTGAACAATTGCTGTGAAAAATTCCGGGCGGGGAAGGAGCGGGTGCGCCCGGCAGCGGATCAGTAAATGGCGATGACCCCGAACATGAGGTTTTGTCCCATCATTTCCGGTGTCACCAGCACGATCCCCTCTTCACTGATATGGAAGCGCCGGGCATCCTGGGCCGGATCTTCGCCGATGACGGTGTCGTCGGGGATGCGGGTCCCCTTGTCGATAATGGCGCGGGTGACGCGGCAGTTTTTCCCGATATCGACCATGGGAAGAACGACGCTGTCCTTCACGAGGCTCCCCGTTTCGATGCGGGTCGCGTAAAAGATGACCGATCGCTTGACGCGGGCGCCCGCGATGATGCAGCCGCCGCTGACGAGCGAGTTGATGGCTTCGCCGCGCCGTCCTTCGTCGTCAAAGATGAACTTTGCCGGCGGATGCTGCGTCTGGTAGGTCCAGATCGGCCATTTTTGATTATACAGGTTCAGCTCCGGCTCGACAGCGCAAAGCTCCATATTGGCCTTCCAGTAGGCGTCTAAGGTTCCTACGTCACGCCAGTAGGCCATCTTGCCTTGCTCGTCGCGGTAGGGATACGCCATGGCCAAGCTGTTGTGAATGCCGCGGGGAATGATGCTTCTGCCGAAATCATGGGCGGAGGTCTCGTCTTTGGCGTCTTCGATGAGGGAATCGTACAAAAAGCGGGTGGAGAAGACGTAAATCCCCATGGAGGCCAGGGCGAGATCCGGTTTGCCGGGCATGGGTTCGGGATCGGCCGGCTTTTCGGTGAAGCGTAAGATGCGCATGTTTTCATCGACCGACATGACGCCGAAATCGCGTGCTTCCATGCGCGGCACCTCGATGCAGGCCACCGTCATGTCGGCTTTTGAATTGACGTGCTGCATCAGCATCTTGGAGTAGTCCATCGTGTAGATGTGATCGCCGCCCAGCACCAGCACATATTCGGGCGCATGGCGGTGAATGATGTCGATATTCTGGTAGAGCGCGTCGGCCGTTCCGCGGTACCATTCCTTGCTCATGCGCTGCTGGGCGGGAATGATCTCCACGAACTCGCCGATCTCGGCGCGCATGAAGCTCCAGGCCTGCTGCAAATGACGGATCAGCGAGTGCGCCTTATACTGCGTCAGCACGCCGATGCGACGCAGCCCGGAGTTGACGCAGTTGGACAGGGGAAAATCGATCATGCGGTATTTGCCGCCGAAGGGAACCGCCGGTTTCGCACGCCATTTGGTCAGTTCTCCCAGACGGGAACCCTCGCCGCCCGCGAGGATCAGGACCAGCGTCTGGCGCGTCACCTCCGTGGCAATCTTGGTTTTCACGTAGCCGTAGTAATTCTGTGCGTCCGTTTGTTCTCGATTTGCGTCCATGACGTTTCAACCCCGGTTTTCTGTGATTCCGATCAGGAAAAATGCAACGCTACAGATGGTATTTATCTTTTATTGCTTTTTCGGCTTCAAACCAGTCGGCGATTTCGTCGCCGGCAACGCCCCGGCGGAGCCTGTCCTGGTAAAGCTCGTAAGCTTTCCGCCGGACCTCTTCCAGAAAATCTTTCAGATCGGGCTTCACGGTTTTCCTGGCCGCCGGAGCGGTTCTTTTGACCGTACGTTTTTTGGAAGGTTCTTTTTTGACCGGCATGATCGCCTCCTTGTCTGATGACGTTTTGACGGTTCTTCAATAGCACTTTTGCAAGCGGGACGTCAATGTTTGTATTTTGCTTGCCATGAGCCGTTTTTCTGTGTATGAAGCCCCGTCGATGTGCGCATGATGTTTTTGAAACCATTCACGCAAAGAAAGGAAGTCATTGAATCCTGCATCCGGCAACTCCTCATCCAGGGGATCCAAGCGAAAGCTTTTTGGCGACGATGAAGTGTCTTCTCTGGCCCAGGCCATTTTATCCAGCGCAGGCGTCGGAATTTACATTGTCCAGAATGGAAAGTTCGTCTATGTCAGCCCCCTCTATCAGAAGCTGACCGGTTATTCCGAAAGAGAGCTGATCGCCACCCATTCTTTGAGCTATATCCATCCGGAGGATCGGACGATGGTCAGGGAAAAAGCGATCCGAAGCCTCCAGACGAAAAGCCTTGAACCCTACGAATACCGGTTCATCAAGAAGCACCAGGAAATCCTGTGGGCTCTGGAGACCATCACGCCGATCTCCTACGAAGGGCAGAGGGCGACGCTCGGGAGCTTCATGGACATTTCCCATCGCAAGAAGATGGAAGAGGCGCTTCAGAAAAGCGAAGAAAATTACCGCCTGCTTTTTGAAAGCGCGGGTCAGGGAATCCTGATTGCCAAAGACGAGAAGATCCAGTTCGCCAATACCGCGCTCGCCGAGATTGTCGGATATCCCAAAGAAGTCATCACCGCCCGTCCGTTTATATCTTTTATCCATCCCGATGATCGTTCGATGGTTCTAAACCGGCACAAAATGAGGTTGAAGGGGGATGACCCGGAGAACGATTATCAGTTTCGAGCCGTCACTTCGGACGGAACCGTCAAATGGCTGCAAATCAACGCCAGAAAAATTTCCTGGGACGGAGTGCCTGCCTCGTTGAGTTTCATTACGGACATTACCGACCGCCGACAAGCTCAGGAGGATCTTCGCGCAAGCGAGGAAAAATACCGCACCATCATCGAGCAGATGGAAGACGGCTATTTTGAAATCGACCTTGCCGGAAATTACACGTTTGTCAACAATGCGGAAAGTGAAATTGTCGGCTACTCCAGAGAGGAAATGATCGGAATGAACGCCCGGCAGTATCTGGACGGGGAAAGTCTGAAAAGGGCCGCGCAGGTTTATAAGGCGTCTTACAAAACGGGTGAGCCGTTCAAGTCCCTGGAAGTTGAAATCATCCGAAAAGACGGGACAAAGGGATTTAACGAAACTTCGGGGTCTGTGATCCGGGATGCAGGCGGCAAGCCGGTCGGCTTTCGCGGTTTTACCCGGGATGTGACGGAGCGCAAGCAGGCGGAGATGCGGCTGCAGCGCTCGGAGGAGAGGTACCGCGACATCTTTGAAAATGCTCAGGAGGGAATCTACCAGACTACTTGTGAAGGGAAGTTCCTGATGGCCAATCAGGCCATGGCGAGGATACTGGGATACGACTCACCGGAAGAACTGCTTGGCGAACAACCCGACATCTCCCTGCGGATTTATGTGAATCCCGAAGAACGCACAAAAGTCATTGAACAGGTGCAGCGCGAAGGGGTTGTCAAAGGGCAGGAAATCCAGTTTTACCGAAAAGACGGTCGGAAAATCTGGATATCCCGTACCATGCGGATCGTCCGCGATGAGCAAAACAATGAAATCTATCTGGAAGGCATCGTAGAAGACATTACCGAAAAAAAGGAAAGCGTGGACCGGTTGCGCAAAGCCCTGGGCGGCACCGTACAGGCCATTGCCTCCGTTGTCGAAACCAAGGACCCCTACACGGCCGGACACCAGAGGAGGGTGGCCGACCTTGCCCGGGCCATGGGTACGGAGTTGAACCTGAGCCCCGATCAGATTGAGGGACTGAGAATGGCAGGGATCATCCATGACATCGGCAAGATCTCCGTTCCGGCCGAAATCCTGAGCACCCCCCGGCGTCTGACCGCCATCGAATTCAGTCTTATCAAAATGCATGCACAATCCGGTTATGACATTCTGAAGGACGTAGATTTTCCCTGGCCCATCGCCAGAATGGTTCTGGAGCACCATGAGCGCATGAACGGATCCGGATACCCCCATGGTTTGAGCGGAAACGAGATTCTGATGGAGTCCAGGATTCTGGCCGTAGCCGATGTGGTGGAAGCCATGGCAACGCATCGTCCCTACAGGCCTGCCCTCGGGCTTGATGCGGCTCTGGAGGAAATCAGCTCAAAAAACGGGATTCTCTACGACCCGAATGTAGTGTCCGTGTGTCTGAGGCTTTTCCGTGAAAAAAACTATATCATCAAAACATAAACTGAAAGATTCATATACTTAAAGTAAAGATTGACTTATTGATGTTAAGATATTGAAATAATAGAATATTGTTATAGCATTCAGTTGTTTATAAATCTGTTGAACGGCTGTTGAAAAGCCTGTGGAGGAATCCTGTGGTCTTTCGCCTTCTCAACGGCGAATTTCGGTGAAGAATCAAGTTTCTGAAAGTTTGCTTTAGCGGTTTACGTCTGCCTTCCTCCAGTCATCGGTTCATGCATAAGGCCGGCCTTAAGATGCGAAACTGCCGGGGACTTGGCGCCTTTCCACAATTTCCGTGATGGCCAGTGTTGCAATATCCATGAATTTACTCGAATTTTGATGATCAGGCAAAGCCATGTCCATGACGCGGGCGAATGAATTTTCGATCAGGATTTCTCTTTCGTGCTCCCGGTGCCGAATTCCGTAGCGAATGATTGCGCGATCTTCCATGGAAAGCTTATTGATTAAATTTTTTGTCGTCCAGATTGCGCCGAACCGGGAAAAATCGGATAAGCGGCCGGCATAGTTGACCGTATCCCCCAAGGCGGTAAATTCAATATTGGGGGATGAGGGGATAGTGCCGAAGTATTCCTGGCCCTCATTGATGCCGATATTGAGGTATAGCTCATTGAACCATCCTTTACGCATCTTCCAGTCCATGTTCAACTTCTTGATATTTTCACGGATTTCCAGCGCGCAGGAAATCGCGTTGATCATGTATTGATTATCCCGCTCCTTGAGAAAATAATACAGCAGTCCGTCTCCCGTATGCTTGCCGTAAGTGCCGTAGTACCGCTTGAACGTGCCTTCCACGCAGGCCCATATCTGATTGATGAGCTCAAAATACTCCTCCGGAGGCAATTCAGCGCAGATCCGGACGGAGTTCTGCAGGTCCGCCACCAGCACGCAAAAGGACACCAGCGTGGGCATTCGCTGCCGAAGAAGGTCGTTGATGACGCTGGTGCGGGATGACAGCAGATTCGCTATCCCATCGGTATGATTGGCTTCCAGGGCATGAATAAAAAGGGTGCCTTCGCGAAAAACCATAAAATAAACGCAGTCGGAAAGGCGCATTCCGGAATGATCGGATAGATCCAGATATATTTTATGGACGGACGACCGGTGCAGAGGGTCGACAGCGTCATATTTTGCTTCCAGCAGTTGTTTCTCAAGGGAGGTCATCCCATCATACAGTCGGTCCAGGTCTAATTTGCCGATCCTTTCTTTCACGAAACGCAGATGAAAATCGACAAGACGATCCTTGATTTGTTCTTTTTCCCCGCGGTTTCGCAAAAGCTGCGAAAAAATGTTTCTCTCCGCCGGCTCTTTCATGGCGTGGAAGTCTTTCCGGAAGAGCGTCTTTTCCGCTTCCTGATTAACCCAGTCGATTTCGAAATTGTTGTTCAGCAAATAAGCAGGGCAGGGGATATCACTAATGGTTACTTTCAGCGGATTCCGGGGGCTCCCGTCATCAGCCGAAGAAGGACGGCTTTTGGAAGGAGGTGCTTCATGGTTTACTTCGCTGTTCGTTTTGATTTCATCCGGAATGACCGGTTCTTCTGCGGCCCGGATGACTCCGGCATGATTCAACCGTTCGGAGATAGTGTCCATCGTGAATCCTTTGTTTTTCATTTCTTTGATTTGTAAAATTAAATCGATGACGGATTCCGGAAAATAACCGAGCATACGGGCGCGAACGTCCGTTTCCTCCGGCTTTTTGACGATCGGGCGGGGCAGGAGGTTCATTTTAATGTAGTTGTTTAGTGTTGCTCTGGATATTCCTGTTTTGTTTATGATATCCAGACTGCTGATCCATCTTGTTCCCTGTGTTGCCCTGTCATTCATCATGATCACCTGAACAGTTCAAAGATTGATGGAACAAAAGCCTCTTTTAAGAAACGGCAGCTTGCTTATACAGTATAAATTCGTACGTGTCAATAAAAATTATACAGTATAAGGTTTTGTTATTAAATGAATTATATTTTATATATTGTTTATTGATTTAAAATGGAAGATCCGCTTATGTACTGTATAAGACACTTCATTTCCAATCTTTGGCGGGAGAAAGTTTTGAAATTGAAGGATAAATGGTAAAAAATTCTCGTGAAACATTTGCTTGACAAACGCGCTTTAAACCTATAATAGGCCAACCTCATTCTTAAGGCTCGTTTACGGTGGATCCCCCATCTGGCAGAGACTCTTCCATGTGCGGGGGATTTTTTTTTCGTAGAATCCGGGCGGCATTTATGAAAGGGAAGCGACATGAAGTTTGACGATCGGAAAATACGCAATATCGGAATCAGCGCCCATATCGATTCCGGTAAAACAACCCTGAGCGAAAGAATTCTTTATTATACGAAGAGAATTCATGCCATTCACGACGTGAAGGGAAAAGACGGCGTGGGCGCCACGATGGATTCGATGGATCTGGAGAAGGAGAGAGGCATCACCATTGCGTCGGCGGCCACCTACTGCGAATGGAAGGGACATGAAATCAATATTATCGACACTCCCGGCCATGTCGATTTCACGATCGAAGTCGAACGCTCTCTGAGGGTGCTCGACGGGGCGATTCTGGTGCTTTGCTCCGTGGGCGGCGTTCAGTCCCAGTCCATCACCGTGGACCAGCAGATGAAGCGCTACAAGGTTCCCTGCATCGCGTTTATCAACAAATGCGACCGCAGCGGCGCCAATCCCTTCCGGGTCATTGAACAGCTTCGGACCAAGCTGGGGCATAACGCCTTGGCCATGCAGATTCCCATCGGACTGGAAACCGACCTGCAGGGCGTGATCGATCTGATTGCGATGAAAGCTCTGTATTTCGATGGCGACAACGGAGAAACGGTCCGGGTGGAGGAAATCCCCGCCGGTCTTCTCGATCAGGCCATGGCCAAGAGAGAAGAGCTGGTCGACGCGGCGTCGCTGTATTCCGACGAGCTTACCGAGGCCATTCTGGAAGAAAAGGACATTCCCCCCGAATTACTCTACGCCGCCATCCGCAAGGGCACGCTCAGGCGGGAAATCACGCCGGTCTACATGGGCTCCGCTTATAAAAACAAAGGCGTTCAACCGCTGCTCGACGGTGTGACCTATCTTCTGCCGGCGCCGTCCGAGGTGGAAAATATCGCGCTCGACATGGACCGCAACGAGGAGCCGGTCGTTTTGACGAGCGACCCTGCCAAACCCATCATCGCGCTGGCCTTCAAGCTGGAGGACGGACAATACGGCCAGCTCACTTACATCCGCGTCTATGAAGGCACGGTCGAAAAAGGATCGACCATCGTCAATGTCCGAAACGGCAGGAAAGTCAAGGTAGGCCGCGTCGTGCGCATGCACGCCGATCAGATGGAAGATGTGGATGCGCTCAGGGCCGGTTACATCGGCGCGCTGTTCGGCATCGAATGCGCCTCCGGCGATACGTTTGTTTCCCCCGGCCTCAACATGACGATGACCTCGATGTACGTGCCCAAGCCGGTTATCTCGCTGGCCATCGTTCCCAGGGACAACAAGGCGCAGATGGCCATGTCCAAGGCGCTCAACCGTTTTTCCAAGGAAGATCCGACCTTCAAGACGCATGTGGATCCGGAAACCAACGAAACGATCATCGAAGGAATGGGAGAGCTGCACCTGGATATTTACGTGGAGCGCATGAAGCGCGAATACAATGCCGAAGTGACCACCGGCAACCCCCGCGTGGCCTACCGTGAAACCATTACGCAGCGGGCGGACTTCAATTACACGCACAAGAAGCAGACGGGCGGCGCGGGACAGTTCGGTCGCATCGCGGGCTATATCGAACCGGTTCCCGACGAGGAATTCGTTTTTGAAAATCAAATCTTCGGCGGAGCGATCCCCACGCAGTATATTTCCGCCTGTGAAAAAGGATTCCGGGAGAGCATGGCCAAGGGTCCGAAGCTGGAATTTCCCATCACCGGCGTCAAAGTCGTCATCAACGACGGAGCCTCGCACGCGGTCGATTCTTCCGATATGGCCTTTCAGGCGGCCGCGCGCGGCGCCTTCCGGGAAGCCTATCTGCGCGCCAAGCCGGTGATTCACGAACCGATCATGAAAGTGGTCGTGGAGACGCCCACGGAATTTCAGGGATCGGTCATGGGGCTCCTCAACCAGCGCCGCGGCATGATCATCGGATCGCAGGACGAAGGCGTTCTGTGCGTGATCGAGGCGCAGGTTCCGCTGGCGGAAATGTTCGGTTTTTCAACCATTCTTCGCTCCGCGACGCAGGGCAAAGCGCAGTTTACCATGGAGTTTGCCCTTTACCGGCAGGTGCCTCAGTCAATCGCGGAGAAAATCGCCCTGGAAGCGTCTAAAAACAAGAAAACGGCGGCGTAAACAGACGAAAGACCGAACCCCTGAAGGGGGGCGCATGACCGAAGGGTGAAGTAAAAGAAGATGGCAGTCGAAAGAGCGGTCAGCTGGAAAGATAATGTCGTTCACTTAACGTATGAGGACCGGATGATGATCAAGAAAGAAATCATAGAACGCAATCCGCTGTTGAATCTGGGATTCGAACAGGAATATATCCTCCCCGACGGAGGGCTGGGCGCGGTTCTGGCCCACGCCGGCGTCGGCAAAACGGCGCTGCTCGTGCAGACGGCGCTGCACGCCATGATGCATGAACAGCCCGTGCTGCATGTCAGCCTGAACGACGCGGTCAGCAAAGTGGATCTGTGGTACCGCGAATTGTTCAACGACATGGCTTCGAAGTATGATTCCGCAGAAATTGCGGAATACTGGGAGAACATGCTTCATTACCGGTTTATCATGACTTTCCGGGTGGAAGGCTTCACCGTTCCGAAACTGGAAGAGCGCCTGGCCGACCTGATGCAGCAGAATATTTTCAAGCCGCATACCGTCATTCTGGACGGCCTGAAATTCGATGAATCCGGACGGGGTCTGCTGGTGGAATTAAAGGAAATGGCCGGAAAATACGCTATGCGGGTCTGGTGTACGGTTCACACGCACCGTCATGAGCCGCCCAAGGAAGGCGGACTGCCCCTGTCTTTTCTGCACGTGGCCGACCTGTTCGATGTGCTGGTCCAGTTGTCTTCCCGGGGGCCCGAGGTGTACATCACAGCCCTCAAGGGCCAGTCGCCCGATTCCCGGCCCAAGACCCTGCTTCTGGATCCGGCGACCATGCTGATCAAATCCTAAAAAAGCGGAGGCAGCCCGTCGGACCGCCTCCGCAATTCTTTGCCCGGTTTGCGTTTAGCCCGGACCGGGATTTTCTTTTATTCCTTGTACAAGCGGTTGAGCATGTCCCCGTATTTATCCAGGACCGCCTGGCGTTTGAGCTTCATGGTCTGCGTGAGCATGCCGTTTTCCAGCGTGAAATCCTCCAGGATGAAGGCGAATTTCTGGGGAATTTCGTAGGATCCGATGGTCTTTCTCAGATGATTCTGGACTTCGGCGGTCAGCAATTCCTTGAAATTGCGGCCGGCCGGATTGGCGGGATCGAACAGGCTTTCCGGCTCCACGGACAAATTCAGCTTTTCCGCCATCTGCTTGAGCAGCTTCATGTCGGGAACGATCAGGCCCACGTTGTATTCCTGGCCCGCTCCGTAAATCATGGCGTTCAGGATCCAGGGCAGGACCTTCATTTCCAGTTCGACCGCGTCCGGGTGGATGTATTTGCCGTTGGCCAGTTTGTATTCTTCCTTGAAGCGGCCCGTAATGTAGAGAAACCCATCGTCGTCGAGGCGTCCCCGGTCGCCGGTGCGCACGCCGCGCATTCCGTTCATTTCCACGATCACTTCTTTGGTCTTTTCCGGCTTGTTGTGGTAGCCGATCATGCACTGCGGGCCGAAGCAGATGATTTCGCCGTCGTCGGTGTTTTCACCGGTGCGCGACCGGTCGATTACGACCTTGGTTTTGTTGATCGGCTTTCCGACGGAGCCCAGGCGGTTGCCCATCAGCGGCGAGTTGATGGTAATGGCCGGAGACGTTTCGCTGAGCCCGTAGGCGTCATACGTGGGAATGCCTACGTCGATGAAGAATTTCGCGATCTCCACGTTCATCGGAGCGCTGCCGGTCACCGCGTTGTCGAGGCGTCCGCCGAACCGCTCCCGGATCTTGGCGAGGACGATTTTATCCAGCAGCTTGTATTTCAGACCGGCTTTGCCCGTTTCCCGTTTTTGCTTTGCGGCTGCCAGCGCCGCTTCAAAGAGCTTCAGCTTCAGCCCGCCTTCCTCCCTCATTTTGGCCCAGACGCCGTTATAGACCTTGTTGAACACCCTGGGCACCGTGATCATGAACGTCGGCTGAATCTTGGGCAGATCGTCGATCAAGGTTTCCACCGATCCCATGATGCCGATGGAGCCGCCCCGCAGCATGAACGCATGCAGGTCCGCCGTGATGCCGAAGGAATGCGCCCAGGGAAGCATGGAAATGCAGCGGCTGTGTTCGGTCAGGTTCAAGAACCAGGCCAGCCCGGCCTTGACGTTTTCCGCCAGGTTGCCGTGGGAAAGCAAAACTCCTTTGGGCTCGCCCGTGGTTCCCGAGGTGTAGATCAGGACGGCAACATCGGAGTATTTCGGCTTCTGCGAGGCAACGGGCTTTTCTGCGCCTTTCTTTTCCAGAGCGGCCATGGTCTTCTCCCCCGTGCCTTCTATCAGATAGATATGCTGAAGCGTTGGAATTTCAGCCGGAAAATTTTTCACCTTTTCCAGAATCTCCGGTTTGGAGACGAGCAGGACCTTGACGGCGGCGTCCCGGATAATATATTTCCACATCGTCACCAGTTCTTTTTCATACATCGGCACGTAGGCGGCGCGCAATCCCTGCGTGGCCATTTCTCCGATCACCCATTCCTTGCGGTTATTCGCGATGATTCCGACCGTGTCCCCGGCCTGGACCCCAAGCGAAGCAAGACCGGCCCGCAGATGATTGACGCGGGTGGCGATCTGCGCGTAGGTTACCCACTGGTACACCCCGGAAGAATCTTTCTCTCCAATAAACAAATTATTGGCGTATTTGGCGGCGCTGTTTTCAAAGATTTCCACCAGATTATCCGGAGACTCATACGTATTTTGGTACTCACCATATTCAAAAATCGCCATGCCCTTACCCTCTCCTTTCGAAATTGGATTCAGCGTTGCTGTCCATAGAACTGTAAACAAGGTTGTACGGTTATGGTTCGTTAATGAATCGAAACGGACGCTTCTCTATCGAACGACGTTTGATGGTATCTTATGTTGCATTCAAAAAATTGAAACCCGGAAAGAGTGCTGAAGGAGCGATGGAGCGGCGAATGACCGTCTTTCCGATGGTTTTCTATTAAGGAAAAACGGAAGGCAAGTCAAGCGTTATTTTGTTTTTTGCCCCGGATGCCCAGCGATTCGCAGAGGATTTCCGCCGGATCGAACGCGTCCATTCCGGACAGACCGCCCAGTTGCATGCGACACGATCCGCAATCGGCGACCATCGCCTCCGCGCCGGTTTTGCGGACGAGCGATGCGGCCCGTGTCCCCAGCTGGATGGCCGTGGCCTCATTGGTTTTTTTGAACCCGTAGCTGCCGGAAAGTCCGCAGCAGGCATCGTCGAGGATCGTGAAGTCCAAATCCGGAATCCGCTTCATCAGATCGGCGGCCGGGTAGCCTATTTTCAGCGCGCGCAGATGGCAGGGAATATGGTAGGCCAGCGAGCGGTTGACTTCCCGAAAGACGGGATGAATCTCCCTTTCCGCAATGAGCTTGAGCAGGTATTCATGCAGGTTGTAGCAATTTTCCGCGATCTTTTTCGTTTCGGGAATTTCCAGAATCCCCTGGTAGTCCTGCAGCAGGCACAAGCCGCAGGACGTGCAGGTGTAGACGATGTCATACCCCGCATCGATATAGTTGGAAAGGGAGGCGACGTTCTTTTGCGCAAAGGTTCGCGCCAGCGCCGGATTGCCGTTGCCCAGCGCGGGCAGTCCGCAGCACACCTGGGGGGGAAGGACGACGTCGATGTGAAAGGACTGCAGCATTCGAATGATTTTTCGTCCGATGTCAGGGCGGTAGAAATTGATAAAACAACCGTAAAAGAAAGCGACCTTCCGGTCTCCACGGCTGCGGGATTTCTTTTCCCGGCGGAGCGTGTGAAAGCTGAATTTGGGGAAGGGGATATACGTCGAGATGCCTATTTGTCCGAGGATTTTTTTGCCGATCTTGGAAGCGGCGATCCGGTTGGCCAGCGGGGCGGTCATCGATCCGAGCGCCGAAAGGTAGTAGTTGTTGGCAAAGAGCAGATGCGCCGGACTGTGGGGATGCTCCAGACCGTAGCGCTGCTGCACCCGGAGAATGATTTGTGCGGGCTCCACGCCGCAGGGACAGGCCATTTCGCAGCGCTTGCACTGACTGCACAGAAGCACCCAGTCGTCGATGGATTTTTCGCGGCCGATACGGAAGCGCTGGGCGTCGGGCCCCGCCTGCTTGGGGCCGGGAAAATCCGGCTGGACCCGGAAGACGGGGCAGTTTTCCACGCAAATCGTGCAGCGGATGCAATGCTCGAATGTCATCGCAGTCTCTCCAGACAGGACCGGGCTGCGGCCCGTCCCGTGGCGATGGCAAAGCCGTGTCCGCAGCCGTTTTTCAGCGTTTCCGTTCGGGCGAGAATCGAACCGCAGACAAAAATATTGTTCCAGGGGGATTCCAGCGGACAAAACGCGTCATCCACGGCAATACCCGCCCGGCCGATGCCGTGGTTCATGGAAAAATAATCCTGCTCAAACCAGTCGTCCCGGTTTTCCGGCGCAAAGACGGGCAGATCAAAAACCCTTTCCACGATCCGGTCCCTCTTTGCGTAGAGCCCCCCGCCGACAAAGGAGCCGGTGGAAAGAATGAAGGCCCGGGCGTTGAGACTGTTGGGACGGCCCTGCGCCTCCGTCGTGACCGCTTCAACCTGACGGCCTGATTTTTCGACGCCGATGACCGGCCAGTTCCAGTAGATCACGCCACCTTGCCGCCGCAGATGGTCTTTCATGGCGTTAAACAGCCTTCTTCCGGGCATGGACGGCGGAAGCGTGGGGATTTCAAAGACGGGGCGCTCCAGCCGGGATTCGATTTGCTTCGATACGGAGAAAGCCGATTCCAGCCCCAGAACGGCCGGAAAAGCGATTTTATCTTTGCGGATTTTCTGCCGCTCCAGCCACAGCAGAAAAGTTTCCAGAAAGGCGCCGTCTTCGAAATTGGCGGCGATGCCCATGGTGGTGGAAACCCCTGCGTCGTAAGCGGAAAAGGAGGCGTTGGGAAAGCGAGACAGGATGTAGCCGGGATAAAAATCCTTGAGGCCCGTGAAGGTAACCAGGTGAATCCTTTCCGCATCGCTTTGCGGGGAGGCCTGCATCGTCGCGGGGACCAGGCAGGTGTTCTTGAACGTGCCGATGGCCGAGAGAACACGGCGGTTGATTTCCAACGTTCCTGCGTAGGGCATGTCCATGTCCGCCATCGTTTGTCGGAAATCGTCAAGAGACCGGCTAAGCAGCTCCGGAGAAACCTGATGGAAGGGATGCCCGTCGGGCAGGCCGGCAATCCCTGCAAGCGGATGTTCGCTTCGGGAGCAGACGTCGATGCAGCCGGTGGACAGACAAGCGGTCGGTTCGCCGGCGGTGACCAGCGCCACGCGCAATTGCTGTTCGGCAAGCCAGGCGGCCGCGGTCAGCCCCGCCGCGCCCGCGCCGATGACAATGACATCGTATTCAATGACGCTCACGGGTTTTCTCCATGGCCAGAATGCCCAGATAGAGGTATTCGACCAACTGTTCTTCCCGCAGCTGATCTCCCCACAGGGCATAGCGGATGCCGCGGAAGCGCCTTTGCAGAAATTCCCGAAGCGACTGCATGGACTGCTGGGGCGTCAGAATTTCCATGTCATGCATGACGCCCAGTGCGCGAAAAGTGCAGAAGCCTCCCTGGCAGGGGCCCATCCCCAGGCGTGTCCGGTGTGAAATGTCGCCCACATGTCGGGTGCCGGTTTCCTGAATAATGTTTTCCACGCTGCCGCGGCTCACGAGCTCGCATTCGCACAGAATGTTTTTCATGTCCGCCAGACGTTTGGACAGGGGATATCCGCTGAGCTCCTCCTGGCCGTCCAGCGGTTGATCGGCCGTTTCGCAGTCGCGCTTCAGATTGAAGGCGTTCATGATCGTATCGACCATTTTTTCCGCCATCAGGCGGAAGGTGGTGAGCTTGCCGCCGACGATGCTGTACAGGCCGTTCCGGTGGTCGATGATCTGAAAGCCTCGCGAGATTTCCCGGCTGTCCATCTTTTGCGACTTGAGCAGGGGACGGACCCCCGAAAACGCGCGGATGATGCGTGCCTTGTTGAAATGAGGAATCATCCGGCCGGCCTCGCCGATGATGGCGTCCACCTCAGCGGACTGGGTCGAGAGAGCATCCGGATCTTCCACCGCCAGCGACGTGGTGCCGGCAAGGCACACGGCTTCGTTGGGAACGATAATGTCCCCGTCCGAAGAAGGCCGCAGGCGGTTGATGACCATGTCGGTCAGGCGGTGATTGGTGATGACCAGGCTGCCTTTGGAGAGCGTCAGGGGTACTTCGCAGCCCGCCAGCCGGGCCACGAGGTCGGCCCAGGCGCCCGAAGCATTGACCAGGATGTTGCCGTGGATTTCCTTCACTTCGCCCGTGGCCGCGTCGGCGGCTTTAACGCCGATGCAGCGGCCGTGGGACTGGACGATTTCCGTAACCTTGTGGCGGATGAAGCTCAGGCCTCCCTTCTTCTGCGAGGTTTTCATGTTGAGCAGGCACAGGCGGAAAGGATCGATCGAGCAGTCGGGAACCCGGATCGCCTCCTCGATCTCCGGATTCAAATTGGGCACGAGTTCCAGCGCTTTGGTGGAAGACAGAATATCGGTCGGGATGCCGATGTCGTCGCAGCTTCGCAAAAACCTTTCCCGAAAGAGCTTGGAATCGCCGGGCAGCCTTACGAACAATCCGCCGGTGCGCTCCACGCATTTTTCACCGATGCGCCGCAGGATCATGTTTTCATCGTAGCATTCTTTGGCTGCGATGGGATCCGATACCGCGTAGCGGCCGCCGCTGTGCAGCAGTCCGTGGCAGGCGCCGGTGGCCCCCGCTGCGAAATCGCCTTTTTCAATCAGGCAGTGAGGGATGCCGCGGAGCGCCAGATCGCGGGCAATGCCACATCCCGTTGCTCCTCCGCCGATAATAATCACATCCGTCTTAATCATCTAATGTTCCCTGAACTATGAGCCATGAGCCATGAGCTATCTACTCCTCTTCCCATCCCCTGGCGCGTTCCACCGCTTTTTTCCAGCGGGTATAGAGGGTCTGCCGCCGGTTCTCGTCCATCGCCGGTTCGAATCTCCGGTTCACTTTCCGTTTTTCTGAAATCGTAGACAGGTCTTTCCAGAACCCGGTGGCCAGACCCGCCAGGTATGCGGCGCCCAGGGCCGTGGTTTCAATAATTTCCGGACGCTCCACCGGGACGTCGAGAATGTCCGACTGGAACTGCATGAGGAAGTTGTTGGCGCAGGCGCCGCCGTCCACGCGCAGTTCGCACAAATCAATGCCGCATTCGCTGCGCATCAGCTCCAGGACATCGCGGGTCTGATAGGCGATGGATTCCAGCGTGGCGCGGATAATGTGGTTGCGGTTCGCTCCGCGGGTGAGCCCGACAATGGCGCCGCGCGCGTACATATCCCAGTAGGGCGCGCCCAGTCCCGCAAAGGCGGGCACCAGATATACCCCGTGCGTATCGGGCACTTTTGTGGCGAAATATTCGCTGTCCCGGGCGTCGTAAATGACGCGCAGACTATCGCGCAGCCACTGAATCGCCGCGCCGGCCACAAAGATGCTGCCTTCCAGGGCGTATTCCACTTTGCCGTCCACTCCCCAGGCAATGGTCGAAAGCAAACCGTTTTCCGAAAAGGCCGGCTTTTCCCCCGTGTTCATCAGCATGAAACAGCCGGTGCCGTAAGTGTTCTTGACCATGCCGGGCGTGAAGCAGGCCTGGCCGAACAGAGCCGCCTGCTGGTCTCCCGCGTCTCCGGCAATGGGGATTTCGCCGCCCAGAACCCGCGCATCGGTGAGGCCGTAAACGGCGGACGACGGTTTCACCTCCGGCAGCATGCAGGCGGGAATATCCAGTTTTTCCAGAAGAAACGGATCCCATTTCAGTTCCCGGATATTGTACAGCATCGTGCGCGAAGCGTTGCTGTAGTCCGTGACGTGGACTTTTCCGTGAGTGAGGTTCCAGATCAGCCAGGTATCGACGTTGCCGAAGAGCAGCTCGCCTTTCCGCGCCCTGTCCCGGGCTCCTTCCACATGGTCGAGAATCCATTTGAGCTTTGTTCCCGAGAAATACGCATCCACCACCAGCCCCGTTTTTTCCCGAATGATGTCTTCGAGCCCGGCGGCTTTCAGTTCGTCGCAGATGGGGGCGGTCCTGCGGCACTGCCAGACGATTGCATTATAGACGGGCTTGCCCGTGGATTTGTCCCAGACGATGGTGGTTTCACGCTGATTGGTGATGCCGATCGCCGCGATCTCTTCCGGGGAGATGCCGGCGGCGGCCATCACTTCGCTGGCCGCGCCACGCTGTGAGCCCCATATTTCCATGGGGTCATGCTCCACCCAGCCGGCCTGGGGATAGATCTGTGAGAATTCGTTTTGAGCGATTTTTACCACGAAGCCATCCCGGTCGTAAATCACCGCCCGCGAACTGGTCGTGCCTTGGTCAAGAGCTAAAATGTAGGATTTCTTCATCGGCCACTCCTGAACCTATGAATCGATATTGCGACGCACTATGACATAATACCGCTGTTTTTGCCAAAGAAAAAAGGCGCGCTCGGGCGCCCTTCGGGAAGTCCGCGCTCCATAAATCATTTGACAGGAGAAGCTCTGTAAGGATAGTCTGCGTCCAAACGAAGACGCCATTACCGGACGTGCAGGACCATGACCACAACCATCTTTTACTATACCGGCACCGGCAACTCCCTGTGGACCGCCCGCAGACTCGCTTCCGTTCTGGGAGAAACATCGTGCGTGTCCCTGAAGCGGTGTACGGATGAAAAGGTTGTCTGCGTCGCCGAGCGGATCGGCCTGGTTTTTCCGGTGCATATCTGGGGCGTGCCGCCGCCCGTCATCGATTTCGTCGGGCGGTTGAACGTCGATCCCGATCAATACTGGTTTGCGCTGGCCGTCAACGCCGGCCAGCCCGCCGCCACGCTGATCCAGTTGCAGAACATTTTACGGGAGAAGCAAATTCGTCTGTCATCCGGCTTTTCCGTCGATTTGCCCAGCAATTATATTCCCTGGGGCGGCGCCCCGGCTCCCGACAAACAGCAAAAGAAATTTGACGCGGTGCTCGCTAAATTGAACCGGATCGCTTCGGTGGTCCGGGGCAGGGAAGAAAGGCCCTTGGAGAAGGGTCCCTTCTGGCAGAACTGGATTTTGTCTGCGCTTTACCGAATTTCGCTGCCGCATGTCCCCGGGATGGATAAACCATTTTTTGCCGATGAAAAATGCAGCGCCTGCGGGATTTGTGCAAAAATCTGCCCGGCGCGCAATATTGAGGTGACCGGGGAGAAGCCCGTCTGGAAGCACCGCTGTGAGCAATGCTTTGCCTGCCTCCAGTGGTGCCCGGAAGAGGCGATTCAGTACGGCAAAGGCACCCGGAACAAAAAGCGCTACCGCCATCCCGAAATTACGCTCAAAGATATGCTGACGTAAAAAAGGGACGGTTCTATTTTCCCCTCAGTCCGATGATTTGCGGGACAGCAGCGGACGGATGCCGATCAGGTTCTCGATGTTGAATTGCTTTTCCGGTTGCGGAGCATTTCCCAGATCATCAGGATGGCGCCGACGGTGATCGCGGAGTCCGCCACGTTGAACGCAGGCCAGTGCGAAGCGCCGATGTAAACGTCCAGAAAGTCCACGACGGCGCCAAAGCGTATCCGGTCGATGAGATTGCCGACCGCCCCTCCGAAGATCAGCGTGAGGGAGCCGACCAGCAACCGGTTTCGCGGAGAGCTTTTCACCAGATAGTAGACGATTAAACCGGCGGCCAGAACGGTGACGCCGGTGAAAAATGCGTACCGGAATCCCGGGGAAGCATCCGCCAGAAAACCAAAAGCCGCGCCGGGATTCATGACGTAGACCAGGTTGAACAATCCGGGAATGAGGGTCAGCGTTTCATGAAGCGAGAAACGCGCCGTGACGGCGGATTTGGTGATCTGGTCCAGCGCGATGATGACCGCCGC
>DAOTJI010000001.1:38436-70900 GCA_035448625.1 Smithellaceae bacterium
AACGCGCCGTGACGGCGGATTTGGTGATCTGGTCCAGCGCGATGATGACCGCCGCACCCAGGATGAATATCGCAAGATTTTTTTTCAAAAAAACTCCTCGTTGCCTTTCTTTAGACCCGCATTAGGCGGACCTGAAGGTCCGCCCTACGTTAATCTTTCCTATCTCCATCGTCTGTAATCTAAAGATTCTTCAGGCAGCGGGCGCAGACCGTGGGATGCTCCGCATTGGCGCCGACCGATTCTTCATAAATCCAGCAGCGTTCGCATTTGGCGCCGCGGGCCTTTTCCACGCCGACCGCCAGCCCCTTGATTTCCTCGCTTTGGTAAGGGTTGGCAATGGCGGATTCATCGACCAGCTGCAGTTGCGAAACGATCAGCAGCGCGCGCAGGTCTTCCAGATGCGCGGCAAACAGGTCTTTCATTTTATCCGGTGCCGCGATGCTGATCCGTGCATCCAGCGAATGACCGATGGTTTTTTCCTTGCGCGCCTGTTCGACGGCTTTGGCGATTTCGCTTTTGGCCTCAATCATGGCTTTCCAGCGCTCGCCCAGGGAAGCGTTGAAATACTTTTCTTCCGCCTGCGGAAACTGCGTCAGATGGACGCTTTCTTCTTTGCCGCTCCAGGCGGGCAGGGCCGTCCAGACCTCTTCCGCGGTGAACGTAAGGATCGGGGCGAGGAGGCGGGTCATCGCGTTTAAAATGATGAACATCGCCGTCTGGCCCGAACGTCGGGCGGCGGAGGCGGTGCGGCTGGTGTAGAGTCGGTCCTTCAAAATATCCAGGTACAGAGCGCTCAAATCCACCGTGCAGTAATTGTACAATGTGTAGAACACCATGTGGAACTGGTGGCGTTCATAGGCCTCCGTCACGCGCCGGATCACTTCCTGCAGGCGGTGCAGGGCCCACTGGTCCATTTCCAGCATTTGGTCGGAAGGCAGACGGTCCGTGTCCGGGGCGAAGTCATAAAGATTGCCCAGGATGAACCGGCTGGTATTGCGAATGCGCCGGTAAGCTTCCATCAGGCGCTTGAGAATTTCCTCGGAGATGCGGATGTCGTCGGTATAGTCTTCCGCCGCCACCCAAAGCCGCAGGATCTCCGCGCCGTATTTCGCAACGGCTTCCTCCGCGCCGATGGCGTTGCCGCCGGATTTGGACATCTTTTTCCCTTCGCCGTCCACGACGAAGCCGTGCGTGAGCACGCTTTTGTAGGGGGCCCGTCCGCGGGTTCCGACGGATTCCAGAAGAGAGGAGTGGAACCAGCCCCGGTGCTGATCGGAGCCTTCCAGATACAGATCGCAGGGTGAGCCCAGCTCCGGCCTTTTTTCCAGAACCGCCGCATGGCTGACGCCCGAGTCAAACCAGACATCCAGAATATTGACTTCCTTGGTGAACTCGGTTGCCCGGCAATGGGGGCAGGTGGTGTGCTTCGGCATCAGGTCTTTCGGCTCTTTTTCGAACCAGACATCCGCGCCGTATTTTTCCACCAGCGCCACCAGGTGGTTGAGCATATCCTGCGTCAGCAATTCATTTTTGCATTTGGCGCAGTAGAAAATCGTGATCGGAACACCCCACAGTCTCTGGCGGGAGATACACCAGTCGGGCCTGTTTTCCACCATGCCGTAGATGCGGTCGCGCCCCCAGGAAGGAATCCACTGCACTTCGTTGATGGCCGCCAGCGCCCTCTTGCGCAGGTCGTTTTTCTCCATGGAGATAAACCACTGTTCGGTCGAACGAAAGATGATGGGCTTTTTGCAGCGCCAGCAGTGCGGATAGGAATGCTGCATGGGAACGTGTCCCAGCAGAGCACCCGCCTCTTTCAGTTTCTGAATGACGTTGTCGTTGGCGTCAAAAACGAACTGACCGGCAAAATGTTCGACATCCTCCGTGAACTTGCCCGCGTCATCCACCGGCGCATAGTTGTCCAGACCGTATTCCAGTCCGATCTCATAGTCTTCCTGACCGTGTCCGGGAGCGATGTGCACGGCGCCCGTGCCGGCTTCCAGCGTGACGAAAGGGGCCAAAATAAGCAGGCTGTTTCTCTGAATCAGGGGATGGACGCACTTCTGTCCTTCCAGCACTTCGCCCTTGAATTCATCGACGATCTCATAGGATTTTCCGCGGTATCCGAAAGCGTCCAGACAATAGTCCAGCATGTCCTTGGCTACGATGAGAACGTCGTCGTCAATTTTGACGGCGGCGTAAATGAAATCCTCCTTGACGGCGATGGCCAGATTCGCGGGAATCGTCCAGGGGGTGGTCGTCCAGATCACCATAAAAACTTTTTGCCCGGCCAGTTTGGGCCGAACGGCCCCGATGTCCGACGTGAATGCAAAGCGGACATAAATGGAAGGGGTGTGGTGATCGGCGTATTCCACCTCGGCCTCCGCGAGCGCCGTCTTGCAGGTGGCGCACCAGTACACGGGCTTTTTCCCCTTGTACACGCTGCCGTTCAGATACAGTTTGCCGAACTCATGGACCGTGGCGGCTTCATACGGATAGGCCATGGTCAGATACGGATTCTCCCATTCGCCGAACACACCGAGGCGCTTGAATTGATCGCGCTGGATCGCGACATACTTTTCCGCGTACACACGGCAGGCGCGGCGTTTTTCCACCTGGGACAGGCCGGAGTTCTTGCCGCCCAGTTCCTTGTCCACCTGGTGTTCGATCGGCAGGCCGTGGCAATCCCAGCCCGGGACGTACACGCCGTCGAAGCCGGTCATGTTTTTGGTTTTGATCACGATATCCTTGATGATTTTATTCAGCGCCGTTCCCAGGTGAATATTGCCGTTGGCGTAGGGAGGGCCGTCGTGCAGAATGTAGGGTTTTCTGCCTTTGGCACGCTCGCGGATTTTGTGGTAAATGTTCATATCTTCCCATTTTTTAAGCATTTCAGGCTCGCGCTGGGCCAGATTCGCTTTCATGGGGAAATCGGTTTGGGGAAGATTCAGCGTTTTTTTGTAGTCCATATTGTTTGAGCTCCTGTCCAATTAAAAAAAATAGCGGTTAAACCGCGAATGATTTCATCTGTTTGTGTGAAGCCTCCATCCGAGCGCTCACCTATCACATAAACCATGGAGTTTCAAGCACAACTCTTGCCGGTGGTTTGGGTGCTTTCCATTCCTGCGCCGATTGTGAATTCCTGTTGCAAGGGAAAGAATATTTTGTTAGTTTTAAACCGGTTTCAAAGAAGAAAATTATTCAGGACGCCAACCCAAGCAAGGAGGACAATATGAAGTTGAGATTCGTTTCCATCACCGTTTTAACGGGTATTTTGTTCGTATGGACATCCGCCGCATTTTGTCAGAATACGGTCAGTATGTCCGAATGGGTGGAAAAGGTGGGCCAAGGTTCGGTAAACTGGTCGGCAGGTTTTATTGAAGCCAAAGGCATCGGGGCGCCGCCGGAAAAATATCAGGGTAAAATCAATGCCCGGCCCATGGCGCTTCGCGCAGCCAGGGTGGACGCCTACCGGAATCTGCTGGAAATCACCAAGGGTGTTCAGGTGGATTCCCGGACGACCGTAAAAGACTTCGCCGTGGAAAGCGACGTCATCAATACGCAGGTAGAAGGTTTGGTCAAAGGAGCAACGGTCGTAGACCAGCAGTATCTGTCCGACGGAACCGTGGAAGTGACGCTGAGAATGCCGCTCTACGGGGAACTGTCCAAAATCATGATCCCCATTTCCATCCAGAAGCGCAAAGAAATTCCGCCGCCCGTCGTGGAAAAGCCGACTCCTCCTCCGGCGCCTCCCGTTGTGGCGCCTCCCGCGCCTCCGGCACCTCCCGCTGCCGCTTCCTACAGCGGACTGGTGGTTGACGCCCGCGGCATTCAGGCGCGTCCGGCCATGTCTCCGCGCATTTACGACGAGGACGGCAAGGAAGTGTACGGTTCGGCCAATGTGGACCGGGAATACGCCGTCCAGCAGGGAATGAGCGGGTATGCCCGCGACCTCACCGCCGCGCAAAGCAACCAGCGCGTAACCGCCAATCCCGTGACCGTGAAAGCGCTTAAAACCGGCGGCGCAGGCCGGTCCGATCTCGTGATCAGCAATGCGGACGCCGGTCTGATCCGAGCATCGGCGGACAATGCGTCTTTTATGAAAAAGTGCCGCGTCATGATCGTGCTGGATTAGAGGGTTTACGAAGGATTGCGTAAACAGGGCCGCAGTCACGGCGTTTCGGTGGCTGCGGCTTTTTATATGAAAGAGGAAAAGAAGATTGTCCCGTCGAATTGCCGTTTTATCCGAAGAAGTCGCCAACCAGATTGCCGCCGGAGAAGTGGTGGAGAGGCCGGCGTCGATCGTCAAGGAACTGGTGGAAAACGCCGTCGACGCAGGGGCAAACGATATTCGTGTCGAGATTGAGAAAGGAGGATGCCGCTCCATTCGGGTCGTGGATAATGGATCCGGGATAGAACAGGAAGATGTCGCGCTGGTTTTTGAGCGTCACGCCACCAGCAAAATCGTCCGGATCGACGATATTCATGATGCCGGATCTTTCGGCTTCCGGGGGGAGGCGATGGCCAGCATCGCCTCCGTCGCCCGTGTGGAGCTTCTGAGTCGCCGACCGGAGGATCTGGCGGGGACCCGTGCGCTGGCTCAGGCGGGAAGGATTATAGAAATTGCCCCGGCGGGCCTTCCTTCCGGAACGCAGATCACCGTGACGGAGCTGTTTGCGAATGTGCCCGCGCGCCGGAAGTTTCTCAAAACCGAAGCTACCGAGCAGAGTGCGTGCCTGGATGCAGTGACCCGATTGGCGCTGGCTCACCCCGGAATCCGTTTTTCCGTCCGGGCGGATGGACGAAGCGTGTTCGCGGCGCCCGCCGCCGGCATTGCGGACCGCGTCGCCAAGGTGCTGGGCAGGGACTTCACGGATCATTGCCTGACCATCGCGGAACGGAAGGAAAACGTCGAACTTGGCGGCATGGTTTCCACGCCGGTCTGGACGAAGTCCAATGCCAGAAGCGTTTATCTCTTTGTCAATTCCCGTTTTATCCGCGACAATTCCATGATGCACGCGCTGCTTGCCTCCTACCGCCAGGTGATGGAGCCGAGGCGCTATCCCGCCGCGGTCCTTTTTCTGCGTCTTCCCGGAGAGGAGGTGGACGTCAACGTGCATCCGGCCAAACTGGAAGTCCGCTTCAAAAATTCCCGCCTCGTCTATGATCTGGTGTCCGGAGCCGTTTCAAGAGCTCTGGCCGGAGCACAGGCCTCCCGGGATGTTTTTGCCTATCGTCTGGCGCCGCGGGAGAATCTTTCCGGCGCTTCGGATTTTCAAAGATCCGGATCCGCAGAGGCCTCCTGGGGAAGGCCGCGGGAGGTGTTTTCCCGGTCGAACCTGCAGCGCGCCCTGAAAGAGGATTTATTCACACGTTCCATCGAACCGGACGTTCCCGCCCGTGTCGGGGAGGCCGATTGCGAAGAAAGGATAACCTTTGACCGGCAAACCTATCTGGGGCAGTTTGCCGGCACGTATCTCGTGTTTGGAGGGCCGGGCGGCCTGATGCTGCTGGACCAGCATGCGGCGCATGAAAGAATTCTTCTGGAGCGCCTGAAGTCATCCGAGAAAGAACCAGCCGCAAGCCAGCCGCTGTTGATGCCGGAGGTGGTAACGCTGACGCCCGCGCAGATCAGCCTCCTCACGGAAACGTTGCCGGTGCTGGCCGGCATCGGACTGGAACTGGAGGTCTTCGGCCGGGACGCCGTCGTGGTGAAGGCCATGCCGGCCGCTCTGCCGAATGTCGATGCCCGCCTGCTGGTTTCCGATCTGGTCGACCAGCTGGGCGAAGGCCAGGGGGCGCCTTCAATTGCCGAGAAAAAGGAAAAAATTCTGGCGTCCCTGGCCTGCCGCGCAGCGGTCAAAGCCAACGCGGATCTTTCCTCGAGTGAGGTCGCCGCTCTGTGTCGAGATCTGGAAAGGACCCCTTTTAACGCCACCTGTCCGCACGGACGCCCGACTCACGTCCGGTTTACGCTCTATGAAATCGAACGAATGTTCAAGCGCAAATAAGCCGCCCGGGATTCCCCTTTTGGTTCTGGGTTCTCCCACGGCAACGGGAAAAACCAGCCTTGCGCTGCAGCTCGCCCAATCCCTGGACGCGGAGATTCTCAACGCGGATTCGCTGCAGGTCTACCGTTATCTGGATATCGGCACGGCCAAACCGACGCGGACGGAAAGGGAAAGGATCAGACACCATCTGCTGGATGTGGTGGACCCGGACGAGGAATACAACGCGGCTCTGTATTGCGAGCAGGCCAGAGCTCTCATTGATGAACTGACCGGGAAGGGCAGGCGGGTGCTGGTCGTCGGGGGAACGGGCCTGTATATCCGGGCGCTTTTGCAGGGCATCATAGAGACGCCGCCCGTTGACGAACAAATCCGCAGCCGTTACCGGGAGATCCGGGACCGCCTCGGCAGGCATCATCTCCATGGCCTTCTGGAAAAACGGGACCCACAGGCGGCAAGCCGCATCAATCCCAATGATGCCGTGCGGGTGATCCGGGCGCTGGAGGTGCTGGACCAGAGCGGCCAATCCATCCTGGAGCTGCAAAAAAAGCATCGGTTTGCCGATTGTCCGTATGCGGTCTGTAAGATCGGCCTTCGCGTGGAACGAAGCGAATTAAAAAAGAGAATCCACCGAAGAACGGAGCAAATGATGGAAGCGGGTCTGCTCGAAGAGGTGCGTGGGCTTCTGGACCGGGGCTATCCGGAGACGCTGAAACCCCTTCAGTCCCTGGGCTACAGGCAGATGATTTCCTGGATACGGGGACGATGCACACGGGATCAGGCAAAAGACGCAATCAACCGCGAGACCTGGCAATATGCAAAACGGCAGATGACCTGGTTCGGCGCGGACACGGCCATCCGGTGGTACGGGCCTGAAGAGACGGAGAAAATAGAACAGGAAGCACGGAAATTTCTGGCGCAATATTGACTTGACTTCGGAAGGCACTGAAGCTAATGATACAAAGTTTTTTGGGAAGGAAACGGAAGGAATTTTCAGGGAATAACCCTTTTGCAGAAAGGAGCGAAATATGGTTTGCCGCGCGAAAATGAACAGGTCCCTCTTTGTGATCGTTCTGTTTGCGGCCGTTCTGTCAGTGGTCGCCTGCGGGACGAAGGTCCGCCAGCCGGAAAGCGCGCTGGACACTCCCGAACATCACGTCTTTACGGGAATGAAGCTGGTCGATCAGGAGAAATATGCGGATGCCGAGCGGGAATTTCAACTGGCGCTGGAACTGAATGAAAAATATTCCAAAGCCTATACGGGAATGGGGCTGGCGAAAGCGGGCCTGCAGAACTATATCGCCGCCTTTGAACAGTTGGACAAGGCGTGGGGCACGGCGAAAACCGATGAAGAGCGGCTTGCCGTTCATATCGGTTATATCCGCGTGAATACACAGAGCAAGCAGGCCTGCATGAAAATCGGCGTAGACTGCGAGCAGGATACGTCTTGGCTGAAGAAGTGTGAAAGCTCCTATCAGGATGCGGTGAAGCTGGACCCGTCCTCCTCCTCCGCTCCTTATTTCATGGGGCTTGCGTACAAGACGGCTCTCGAGTACGGCAAGGCAGGCGCCATGTTCTCGAAAGTCCTTGAAATCCGGAAAGATTATGTAAGCCAGGCCAATGCCCAGTGGAATCTGGTCCAGAAAATCCAGCGGGCCATGCCCGGAACCGTGACGGGCAAAAAGATTGCCCTCCTGGAGAGTATTTCCCGCGCGGACGCCGCGGCTCTGTTCATGGAGGAGTTGAAAATCGACGTCCTGTACAAAAAGAGAACGCCCAAGACGTTTGACACGTCCTTCAAGGATCCCGAGAAGGCCGCCCGGAGCGTCGGGACGGACCGGCTGACGGCCAAAGACATTGCCAATCATCCCCTGAAAGCGGACATCGAGGGGATCTTGACCATCGGCGTTCGCGGCCTGGAGATCAATCCGCAGGGCAATTTCGAGCCCGCCGGCGCCCTGAACCGCGCCGAGTACGCCCTCATGATTGAGGACATTTTAATCAAAGTCACGGGCGACAACGCGCTGGCCACCCGCTTCATCGGTTCGACCTCGCCTTTTCCCGATCTCCGGTCCGACCTGCCGTACTTCAACGCGGTAATGGTGGTGACCTCCCGGGGCATCATGGAAGCGATGGACATCACAACCGGCGAATTCGCGCCGCTCAAGCCTGTTCCCGGAGCGGACGCTCTTTTGATGATCCGTAAAATCAAGGAAGAACTGAAATTCGATTAGAAAAGATTGAGTTTGGCACATTCAGGAGGCGGGAAGGGTTTTGTCCCGCCTCAAATTTTACGCGAGGACGGGGGATTCAAAAAACTCCGTCCGCAAAGGGCGGAGGCCCTTCTCGATTACACAAGGACAGGAGAGCAAGATTTCCATGGCAATGAAAGAGTTGGACAAGGCATTTGAACCGGCCGAGGCCGAAAAAAGACTGTATGAGTACTGGCTCGAGAACAAGTTTTTCCGCGCGAAGGACACCAGCGATGCGCCGCCTTTTTCCATCGTGATTCCGCCTCCCAATGTCACGGGCATGCTGCACATGGGCCATGCGCTGAACAATACCCTCCAGGACATCATCATCCGATTCAAAAGAATGCAGGGCTACAATACTCTGTGGATGCCGGGGATGGACCATGCGGGCATCGCAACGCAAAACGTGGTGGAGCAGCAGCTCCGCAAGGAAGGTCTTTCCCGGCACGATCTGGGCCGCGAAAAATTCATCGCCCGCGTCTGGAAGTGGAAGGAGCAGTACGGCGGCGTCATTATCAATCAGCTCAAAAGGCTGGGCTGCTCCTGCGACTGGGACCGCGAACGCTTCACCATGGACGAGGGCCTTTCCCAGGCGGTCCGTGAAGTTTTTGTCCGCCTTTACAACGATGACATGATTTACCAGGGGGACTACATCGTCAACTGGTGTCCCCGCTGCCACACCGCCATCTCCGACCTGGAGGTGGAGTTTAAACAGGATCAAAGCCATCTGTGGAACATCCGCTACCCGTTTGCCGACGGCACGGGTGAAATCGTGGTCGCCACGACAAGGCCGGAGACCATGCTGGGCGACACGGCCGTGGCGGTGCATCCCGACGATCCGCGCTATCGGAACCAGATCGGCAAAAAGGTCATTCTGCCGCTGATGAACAAGGAGATTCCGGTTATCGCCGACGATTACGTGACGATGGATTTCGGCTCCGGAGCCGTGAAGATCACTCCCGGTTCCGACCCCAACGACTTCGCCATGGCCCAGCGCCACAACCTGGAGATCATCTCGGTCATCGACGGAGAGGGGATCATCAATGAGTACGGCGGAGCCTACAAAGGACTGGATCGCTACGAAGCGCGCGACCATGTGGTTGCCGATCTGGAGAAGGGCGGCTATCTGGTCGGTATCGAGCCCTACGCTCATAACGTGGGGAAGTGCTACCGCTGCAAAACGGACATCGAGCCGATGGTGTCCAAGCAGTGGTTTGTCAAAATCAAGCCGCTGGCCGCCAAAGCCGTCGCCGCCGTCACGAAAAAGAAGACGAAAATTGTGCCCGCCTCCTGGGAGGCCACCTATTTCGACTGGATGAACAACATCCGCGACTGGTGCATCTCGAGGCAGTTGTGGTGGGGGCACCGCATTCCGGTATGGTATTGCGGCGACTGCGGCAAGGTGATCGTTTCCACGGTAGATCCCGAAAAGTGCCCTGTCTGCGACGGCTCCTCGCTCAAGCAGGACGAGGATGTGCTCGATACCTGGTTCAGTTCGGCCCTCTGGCCGTTCACGACGCTGGGCTGGCCCAAAAGAACGGAAGCCCTCAAAACCTTCTATCCGACGTCGCTGCTCATTACCGGATTCGACATTCTCTTCTTCTGGGTGGCCCGCATGATGATGATGGGCCTCTATGTGATGAAGGATGTGCCGTTTCGGGACGTCTATCTTCACGCGCTGGTGCGCGATGAAAAAGGCGACAAGATGAGCAAATCCTCGGGAAACAGCATCGATCCGCTCGTGATGATCGACCGGTACGGCACGGACGCGTTTCGCTTTACGCTGGCCGCCTATACCGCCCAGGGGCGCGATGTCCGCATGTCGCCGGAGCGCATCGAGGGTTACAAATTTTTCGTCAACAAAATCTGGAACGCGGCAAAGCTGACGCTTTCCAATCTGGCGGATTACGATGAAAAGGCTTCGCAAAACGAGCCCGACGCGCTGCCGGAAAAGTGGATCAAGGCAAAACTCAACGAGGCCATCGAAGAGGTGACGAGAAGCCTCGATGAATACCGCTTCAACGACGCGGCGGCCGCCATCTACAATTTCATCTGGCATGAATACTGCGACTGGTATCTGGAAGTGAGCAAACCCGCGCTGTACGGCAAACTCAGCCCCGGGCGCAAGCAGGCGACGCAGCGGACCCTGAAAGAAGTTTTCGCCGCCATGCTGCAGTTGCTGCACCCCTTTATGCCGTTTGTCACCGAGGAACTCTGGCAGGCCCTCTCCGGGAGCGGCGAACATTCCATTATGGTCAGCCGGTTTCCGACCGTCCGGGAAGAATGGAACTTCAAGGAAGCGGAAAAAGAAATGGAAATGCTCATGGACATCATCACCGCCGTCCGCAACATTCGCGGAGAAATGCGGATTCCGCCTTCCCTGAAGCTGAAAGTGCTGATTTCCGCGGCGGATGAGGCAACCCGGTCCTCCGTGGAGATGGGGGCAGGCTACATCGTCAACCTGGCCAACCTCGAGTCCCTGACGGCGGACGTGAATCTGGCGGAGCCCAAGGGCGTGGCCACGGGCGTGGTCGGCCGGACAAAAGTTTTCGTTCCGCTGGCCGGCATCGTCGATATCGCGGGGGAAAAGTCGCGCCTGGAAAAGGAGATCGCCAAGGTATCCAAAGACCTCGAGCAGAGCTCCCGGAAGCTGGCCAACCGGGATTTCCGCGACAAGGCGGCGCCGGAGATCATCGCGAAGGAAGAAGGCAAACTGAAGAGCTTCCAGGAAAAATTCACCGCCTTGGAAGGCGCGTTGAAGAAATTGAAAGAAATGACCCTGTAGGGAACGGTCGCAACCGTTCCCTGCGGTGCTGCGTTTGTTGAAATTTGAGGACGCGGATGGTTTCTTCCCGAATTCAAAAAATCATCAAGGCTGCCCTGGCCGAAGACATCGGCGCGGGAGATATTACCACGCAGGCCACCGTCAATCCGAAAAAGAAGGGCCGGGCGGTCGCGATCGCCAAGGAGACTTTTGTGGTCGCGGGCCTGGAGGTTTTTGAAGCGGCGTTTCAATGCCTGGACCCGTTCGTCACCGTCAAAAAAAAGGTCGCCGACGGAAGCCGGGTCACGAAAGGGGAGGTCCTCGCAACCGTGGAAGGCCGATTGGCCGCCATCCTGCAGGCTGAGCGCACCGCGCTGAATTTTCTGCAGCGCATGTGCGGCATTGCGACCCTGACCGCCGCTTATGTGGATGCCGTAAGCGGGACGAAGACAAAAATTTACGACACGCGAAAGACCGTGCCGGGGCTCCGGGTTTTGGACAAGATGGCCGTTCGCATGGGGTGCGGAGCCAATCACCGCATGGGCCTGTTTGACGCCGTGCTGATCAAGGACAATCATATCGCAGCGGCGGGCGGAATTGCCGCCGCCGTAGAGGCCCAGCGAAAACACCTGAAAAAGCCGGCGCGAATCGAAGTGGAAACCGGGAACCTGCGGGAAGTCCGGGAAGCTCTGGCCTGTGGAGCGGACATCATCATGCTGGACAACATGACCGTCAACGCCATGAAAAAGGCCGTTGCCCTCGTTGCGGGCCGCGCGCTCACCGAGGCGTCCGGCAACGTCACGCTGAAGCGCGTCGCCGAGATCGCCGCAACGGGCGTGGATATGATTTCCGTAGGCGAACTCACCCATTCGGTCCGCGCGGCCGATATATCTTTGAAGATAAAAGGCTGAAGACCGAAGACTGAAGGTTGAAGCAGGGATTGAGTTGCAAACGTTCCACCGGCAGCCGCCCTTCCCCTCAACACTTAAAACTTAAAACTTAAAACTTAAAACTTTTATCTTTTATCTCCATGTCTTTAAACCAATCATCCCTGAAAAAACATCTTGCCGGAAAATTCATCGGCCACACGCTGTACTATTACGAAGAAACCGGATCGACCAACGACGAAGCATTCCGGCTGGGCGTGCAGGGAGCCCCGGAGGGGACCGCGCTCATCGCCGAGCGCCAGAACGCGGGAAAGGGGAGAATGCAGCGGGCATGGCATTCTCCGCCGGGCGCCAACATTTACACCTCCATTATCTTACGTCCGCAATTCGAACCGGCCCGTGCGCCGCAGATTTCAATTACTGCGGGTGTGGCGGTCGCTGAAACGCTTGACCTCTATTGCCCGGGCAGCGTGTTTCTCAAATGGCCCAATGACGTGCTGATTCATGGGAAAAAGGTTTGCGGAATCCTGACGCAGATGAAAACGGCGGGGGGCGCCGTCGATTTCGTTGTCGCGGGTATCGGCGTGAACGTCAACTGGAATCGGGAAGCATTTCCGGAGGATATTCGGGAAATGGCCACCTCCGTGTCGATGGAGGCCGGCCGGGAAATTTCCCGCCTCGAGCTGATCATTCTCCTGTATGAAAATCTGGCAAAATGTTATAGGGAGCTTACGAAAAACGGATTCGATCCCATCCGGAAAAGGTGGCTGGGTCGGACAAAGATGATCGGCAAGCCGGTTTCGGTTATATTTGGGGAGGAAGTGATCCGCGGAGAGGCGGTTGATCTGGACGAAGACGGCTCTCTGGTCCTTGTCGTGGACGGAAAGAAAAAGGTAAAGGTTGCGGCGGGAGACGCGACCGTCGGGAAGGAGTGAAGATGTATGCTGCTGGTGATTGACGTCGGCAATACCAATACCGTGCTGGGGCTTTATGACCGGGATCAGCTGTTGCATGACTGGCGGATCCGGACGGAAATCGATCATACCATCGATGAATACGGTGTGCTGATTTACAATCTGTACCAGTCCATCCGCATGAAGGCGAAAGAGATCAAATCCGTTCGGGCGATTATCATCTCCTGCGTCGTTCCGCCGATGCTCAATATCCTGGAGCCCCTGTGCGTCAAGTATTTCAACATCAAACCGATGATCGTCGGCCCCGGCATCAAAACGGGCATGCCGATTTTTTATGACAATCCCAAGGAAGTCGGCGCGGACCGCATCGTTAATGCCGTGGCGGCCTTCGAAAAGTACCGCCAGGAAACGATCATCGTCGATTTCGGGACGGCGACAACTTTTGACTATGTGTCGCCCCGCGGTGAATACATGGGGGGCTGCATCTCTCCGGGAATTGTGATTTCCAGCGAGGCGCTGTTTGAGAGGGCCTCCAAGCTGCCCCGTGTCGAATTCGGCAAGCCGAAGACCATCGTTACCAAGGACACCGTCAGCGCCATTCAGGCGGGCATCATGTTCGGCTACGCGGGACTGGTGGACGGCATCGTCAACCGGATGAAGGCGGAAGTCAAAAGCAATCCCCTGGTGATCGCCACCGGGGGCCTGGCGCGGGTGGTGGCGCAGGAAGCCAGGACGATCGACAAGATTGAGGAGATGCTGACGCTGGATGGTCTGCGGATCATCTACGAACGCAACAAGAAGTAAATCATGCTGAATGTCGGATTAACGGGCGGGATTGCCTGCGGAAAATCGACCGTTGCGGAAATGTTTGTTCGTCTGGGCGGTCACCTGATTGATTTCGACAAGCTGGCCCACGAAGTGCAGGAGCCGGGAAAACCCGCCTGGCAGGATGTCGTCCAGTGTTTCGGGCCCGAAATCCTATCGCCCGACCGGACCATCGACCGCGGCCGATTGGCCGCCATTGTTTTCCGCTCTCCGGAGAAACTCCGGCGGCTCAACGCCATCGTTCATCCCCGCGTGTTCGAGGAGTGGTGGTCCCGCCTCGAAGCCATCAAGGCCCAGAGCCCTCACGCCATTGTTTTTTCCGATGTACCGCTCCTGTTTGAAGGCGGAATGCAGCATCTGTTTGAACTGACGATTCTGGTCATGATCGAGCCCGACCGGCAGATTGAACGTTTGATGGCGCGCAACTCCGTTTGCCGGGAAGACGCCGAACTGAGGCTGGCCAACCAGATGCCGATTCACGAAAAGATCCGGCTGGCGACGATCGTGATCGACAATCAATGCGACATAGGGGAGACGGAAAAGAAGGTGGCGGTCGTCTGGGAGGATTTGGTGGCCAGGGAAAGGGCCAAGCCCTGAAGACGGAAGAGGAGCATCCTAACGAACAGCGGGTTTCCGGGAAAGCCCGCTCGAATACATTACAGAGAAGCGGAGGAAAAACATGATCGAAAAAAACGTCAAAACGGATTTCAGCGCGACCGTGTCCGAGCCCGTGATCGGAGAGGGCACGTATGTTCATCCCTTGGCGGCGGTCATCGGGAACGTGGAGCTGGGGAAAAATATCATGGTCTCGCCGATGGCGTCCGTGCGCGGCGACGAAGGCCAGCCGCTCCATGTGGGAGATGATTCCAATATTCAGGACGGCGTGATCATTCACGCGCTGGAAACGGAACTGGACGGCAAGCCTGTGGAAAAGAACCGAATGGAGGTGAACGGCAGGAAATACGCGGTCTATGTGGGAAACCGCGTGTCGCTGGCGCACCAGGTGCACATTCATGGCCCTGCCGTCGTACTGGACGATACATTTGTGGGGATGAGGGCGCTGGTCTTCAAATCATGGGTCGGGAAAAACTGCGTCCTCGAACCGGGTGCTACGGTCATCGGCGTCCGGGTGGCCGACGGACACTATGTGCCGGCGGGATCGATCGTCAAAACCCAGGCTGAGGCCGACGCATTGCCGGTGATCACCGCCGATTACCCCATGAAAGAAATGAACAAAGGCGTTCTGCACGTCAACAAAGCGCTGGCCAGGGGATACCTGGCGGCCAGGTGAAACTTCGGAGGACGGACAAGGCCGGCGGTGTTCCGAACCGCCGGCTGATTCTCGGCACGGCATGTTGATCAAGACCAAAATCTCTCCGCATCATCTCCCTCCCGGCGTTTGCCTTTCCTGCGGCGCAGGAAACATCGGGAAGCGCCGCTACTGCACCGTCCAATGCCGCCAGCAGCTCCGGCAGAGGCTCAACACGCGCAGCGGACTGCTGCAGGCCCTGAACACGCGCTACGCGACCTTCTATTTCACGGAAACGCTGATTATTCTGGATGTGGTTCCGCGCGGCATTCGCGAGGTATTCCGCTTCCAGGCTCGCCGCACGGCGGGGGCAAAGCCGGCCGAAGATTTCGGCAGGATGAGCAATTGGCTGGGGGATGCCTGGTGGGCTGAAGAAAGGAGAACCACCAGGAACTATCTGGCTTCCAGGCGCGTCCTGGAAATGGCCGAGCGACTGGTTATGGCGGAGGGACTGAGGCGCCCCAGATGGATGAGAGCTCCCTCCATTAAACCGGAAAGCATGACGCTGCTGGAGATTTCCAAAGCGGATCTCGCATCTCCCGGCCTGGGAAAAATCATCCGGAACGCCTACCGCCGTCAGGCCAAAATTCATCATCCCGATGCCGGAGGGACGGCGGCCGCCTTTCGCCGGCTTCACGCCGCCTATCAGGATTTGCTGCGCTGGGCCGATCATCCCACCTTCGTCCGCCGCCGCGGTTTCCCCGACAAATGGTACTACGACGGCGACAACAAGAAATGGGTACAGCCGGTGACGGCGAGAAAAGGATGAAGATCGCTTTTCCGGCTTTAGGGATGATGCGGGATTTCCGATGTGATATCGCCCCGTGGATTCGTTTGCCTTGACTATTTCTCCATATTGTTATTAGATCATACCGCTGCATTGAACTTTAAAAACACATTTTCATATGGTTGCCCGCTTTGAAATACGGAAGATATGTATTTACATGCATATTTGAAGATGACGCGGCATTGCCATCTTATAAAGGGTCAACCCTGCGCGGGATTTTCGGCCATGCGCTGAAGAAGGTTGTCTGTGCCCTGAAAAAGCACGATTGCGCCGACTGTCTGCTGTCTGATCGCTGTATTTATCCAACGGTTTTTGAAATACCCGCAACGACCGGTGAAGCAACAGGGCGCAAACGCATCGCACAGCCGCCCCATCCTTATGTCATCGAACCGCCCGCCGATACCCAAACCCGCTATGCCCAAGGTGACACCCTGACATTTTCGCTTCTTTTGTTCGGGGCCGCCTGCGAAAATCTTCCCTATTTCATTTACGCGTTTGAACAGATCGGCTCAAGCGGAATCGGCAAACGTATCGATGGAAGACGCGGGACTTTTTCGCTTCAGCAGGTGCGTACGGAAAGCGGGCTTGTGTATGACAACGCTGACGGAAAAATCCGTAAGCCCGCCGAAAAGACGGAAATATACGACGAAACACTATTAAACGAATCAGACCCCGGACTTTACGATGTCGAACTGCAGCTCGTCACGCCGCTTCGCCTGAAATATCAAAACGATTTTCAAGCAGATCTGCCGTTTGACGTGCTCACAAGGACCATGCTGCGGAGAATTTCCTCTCTTTTTCAGTACCACGGAGGCGGAGAGCCGAAACTGGATTACCGCGGTCTTGTCGCGCGCGCGAAAAACGTCGCCGTTAAAGAATCTCACATCAGCTGGTACGACTGGCGGCGTTACTCCAACCGACAGGAACAGGCCATGATGATGGGGGGAATGGTGGGAAAAATTCTCTATGAAAACGTCCCGGGTGAGTATTGGCCGCTTTTGAGATTCTGCGAGCTGGCTCATCTGGGGAAAGCGACGACATTCGGACTGGGGAAAATTAAATCTGAACGGAAATAGGGGATTCCATGTCCAACATCCTTCTGGCCATTGCGGGGCTGAGCCCTCAGGTCATCACCGAGACCCTCTATGCCCTTCATCAAGACGGAATCTGCATCGATGAAATCTCCGTCATCACCACCAGCACAGGGCGCGACCGAATCCTCTCCGGGCTCCTTGCGCCGCAAGACGGTTACTTTCGCCGGTATCTGAGAGAATACGGCATCGACCCCCGTACGATTTGCTTTGCTCCTGACTCGATTCACGTTCTGCGCGACAAATCCGGACGGCCCCTGGAGGACATCACCGGCGCGTCAGACAACGAAATCCTTCTTTCCGCCTGCCTTTCGCTTGCGCATCGATTCACCCGGAAACCGGAAGACAACGTCTTTTTTTCCATTGCGGGCGGTCGCAAAACAATGAGCGCCTGCCTCATGACCGCCGCGGAGCTTTACGGCCGTGCGCAGGACCGTATCTACCATGTACTCGTCTCGCCGGAATTTGAAAATCACCCGGATTTTTACTACCCGCCCGCAAAGCCGTTTATGTTGGAGATGCACGGCGAAAAGGGCAGTAAAATACTGAGAGACACATCTTCCGCATCCATCACCCTGGTTTCCATACCCTTCATATCGCTGCGAGGCGCCATCACCGATCCCGCCACCGGCCGTGTTCAGCCGCCCGCGCGGATTCTTCGCCACCTGATTCGCGAACGGGAAGAGCCGCTGATTGTAGATCTGGTCAAGGGGAAAATTATCTACAAAAAGAAAGAACTGACGATGATGCCGTCGCGTTTGGCGCTCTATGCTTTTTTTGCCGGTCGGAAACTAAAATGCCGTCTGGTGCGTGCAGGCTGCAGCGGCTGTGCGGAGTGCTACCTGGACTACGAACAAATCAGTGAGGCGCAGACAGACATTACGGACATTTACAAAAAGCTGGGCGGAATCACGGAAAACAAAGGCATCTGCGCGCTGGAAAAAGAGGAATTGCGCTCTTATGTCAGCAAAATCCGTCAGGACATCGTGCGTGTTTTTGGCGTTCAGGCCGCGTCGGAACTGACCGTTCACGCCGTCGGCAAAAAACCGGACACGCGCTACGGCATCGGTCTGGAGAGGGAAAAGATAAAATTGATTAATAAAAAGGACAATCAATAGTCTGCTTTGACGCCGACTATGTGACCGTGAATACCTTTAGCAATCACCGCGGCAACGTTGCCGGGATGGAGAAGCTCAATGATTTTCTGCTATCGACCAAAGCAAAGATGCGAAGGAGGGATTTTATGGACGATACCGTTTTGAAAGTGGCTCTGGCCGGCCTGCTGCACGACATCGGAAAACTGGCGGAGGATGCCATGTATGTCACGCCGGAGTATCTCAATGCAAACGCAGGCCTATATCAACCATTTTATAATGGCCACCATACACACAGACATGCTGTTTATACGGCTGCTTTTGTTGAGCAGATTGAAAAATTGTTGCCCCGACAGTTGAACAAAGCACAGTGGGGGCTGGATGACCCATTTATCAACGTCACAGCGGGGCATCACGTTCCCCAAACCCCCCTGCAATGGATTATTGCCATTGCCGACCGTCTCAGCAGCGGCTGGGACAGAAAATCATTTGATGAGTACAATCAGGCCATCGCTTTTCAGGATTACAAAAAAACGCGCTTGCTGCCGCTTTTTGAGGGTTTGCTCAGAAGTTCATCGGATGATATCGGTAAACTTTCCTACAGGTATCCGCTGAAGGAAATATCGCCACTCAACATTTTCCCGGGATTAAAAACAGAAGTCATACCGGAAGATAATGAAAAAGCGCTCGAAGAATACAAGGATCTTTTTGATGAATTTGTTGATGCGCTGGAGCGGATTCTCCACAAAGAAGAAAACCTGCCTCTCTGGTTTGAGCATTTAGACTCTCTGATGCTGATCTACACATCGGCCATCCCTGCGGCCAGAGCAGGAAAGGTCGTGCCGGATGTTTCTTTGTATGATCATTTAAGGAGTACGGCCGCGATTGCCGCCTCCCTGTATCTTTACCATCGTGATACGGACAGCCTGTCGGTTGGGGCGATTCGCGAGCGGGAGCAGAATAAATTTCTTCTGATTGGCGGTGATTTTTACGGCATTCAGGATTTTATCTTCAGTGACACGGGTACATCGGCGCGGCACCGTTCAAAAATTCTGCGGGGCCGATCGTTTGCCGTCTCGTTGATTTGCGAACTGGCAGCCGATATGATCTGCCGGGGTATTGGTCTGCCTTCGACATCGGTTCTGCTTAACGCCGCGGGAAAATTTACAATTCTCGCACCCAATACCGGAGAGGCGAAACAGGCCGTTTATCGCGCAAAAAGCGCCATCAATGAGTGGCTGATCGAGAAAACCATCGGCGAAAGCGCGTTTGGCGTTTCCATGATCGAAGCGAAACCAGCCGATTTTGAATCGGGGAATTTCCTGCAAACGTATGAGCGCCTTTCCGATGAGATGGCGCGCCAAAAATTTCGCAAGTTTGATCCGGCAACGGATGCGGGCGTTGTAGAAGGCTTTCTCGATTCATTTGACAATACACTGAATCCGCCCATTTGTCCTTACTGCGGCAAAAGGCCATCCAGCCGGTTAGCCGAAGCGCAGAAGAAAGATGCAGATGATCAATCGCTGTGCGCTGTTTGCCGCGACCATATCTTTTTGGGCGAAAACATTGTCAGGAAGAACCGCATTGCCATAACCGTCAGGGATGCCGACATCAAAGGTGATAACACGAAACTGCTTGAGCCGATATTTGGCGAATATCAAGTCGCCTTTATTGATGGCGGACTGACGCAAATGGCAAAAAATGGCCAGTTGCTCAAGTACTGGGATATTGCGATAAGCGTCGAAGGCCAGGTTGCCAAAGATGTCACGTCACGTTTTATCAACGGTTATGTTCCTGTCTATGATGAAGAGGACCATTACGATGACCGGATTCTCGAAGGCGTAAAAAGTGAAGAAAAGAAGCTCGAACTTGTTGAAGCGGTAAAGGAAAACCGGCCGAAAACCTTCGCGCACCTTGCCTGCAAGGCTATGAACCCGCTGGCGGATGAAAAGAAAAAATACGTCGGCATTCAGGCGCTGGGCATATTAAAAGCGGACGTCGATCATCTGGGCATACTCATATCCTGCGGAATTCCCAAGGAGCGCTTTTCAATGTCGCGTCTGGCCACCTTAAGCCGCCAGATGAATGCCTTTTTCTGTCTTTATTTGCCGTATGCTTTAAAAACAGAAGCGGCGTTTAAAGATATTTACACGGTTTTCGCAGGCGGTGACGACCTTTTCCTCATCGGGCCGTGGAACCGTATTCTCGATCTTGCCGGCTATCTGAAAGAACGGTTTGAAGCTTACGTGTGTAAAAATCCGGAAGTGCATTTTTCCGCCGGAATCAGTCTGCAAAAGGCAAATACGCCGGTTGCCAAAATGGCCGACGACGCGGAGTCCGCTCTGGATGCTTCCAAAAATTGCGGGAGAAACCGGATCACCGTTTTTGGCGAAACGGTAAAATGGACTGAATTTGAAGACCTTCAGCGCATAGCAAAAACGATGGAAACCTGGCGCAGTGAAAATCTGGTCAATAACGCCGAATTGTTCCGCCTCAACCGTTTCATTGCTATGGCCGGCCTGGAAAAGACGCTGATGGAAGAAAAGGAAATCCATCTGGACGATATGGAGGCGCTGAAGTGGCGGGCGCTTTTCCGCTACAGCGCGGAGCGCAACATAGGTAAAAATGTCAAGGATGCGGAAAAGAAAGAAGCGATCAGGCAAGATTTCAACCAGGTGGCGGCCTGGCTGGAAAACTACGGAGGCGCTCTCAGAATAGCGCTGTGGAATGTCATTTATAATAATCGGTAAGGAGGGATGTGATGAGTAAGATTACTTTTTACAAGGACAAAGCAAAAGCAATTATCGATCCGAAGCTTTTTTCTGATGTTGCCGAACAAGCTGCAGATGAAATTGCCAGATCAGGTCAGACGCCATCGCGGGACGGACGTCCTCCACGCCTAGATCACAACAAGCGCACTCAAATTCGCAAGTTTTATGATGAGGTTGTCCGTTTGAACGCTACGGCAAAGGCAAATCCCGAAGATTGGAACACGATTTTACCGTTCATCAACATGCTGATCGCCAAGGCGGCATACGCCAACGGCAGAAACAAACTGGTGACGGATGAATTTGTCCATCTGCTCAAAGACTGCATCGCCCAAGTGCAGCAACCGGCGGATCTTGATGTTTTTGCTAACTTTTTTGAGGCCTTCATGGGCTTTTACCGGAAACATGAATAGGAGGAATAACTCATGCAGCTTACAGATATTAAAGAAATCAAAGGTAGAATCATACTGAAAAGCGGTCTTCACATCGGCGCGGGCGACACGGAAATGCACATCGGCGGAACGGACAATCCTGTCATCAAACACCCGCACACGCAGCAGCCTTACATTCCCGGTTCTTCTTTAAAAGGGAAAGTCCGGTCGTTGCTGGAAATGGAAAGCGGATTGATGGCTAAGACCAAAGGCGAGCCGGTAAAGGTGAAAACCTTAAAAGACTTAAGCGGCGAACAAGAAAGCAAGTGCAAGAAAATCCTCAAGATTTTCGGTTCAAGCGGCGCGGATTCGGACGAAAACGCCTATGCGCTCGGGCCGACGCGTGTATCTTTTGCAGACTGTCCGCTCAACGCCCAATGGTGCGAAAAAGCCAAGAAGAACCGATGGGACTATTTCGAAGTTAAATCAGAAAATTCCATTAACCGTATCGAAGGGACAGCGCGCAATCCCCGTTTTACGGAACGTGTTGTCGAAGGCACGGAATTCGACTTTGCCGTGACGCTCAAACTGCTGGGTGAAAACGAGAACGAACTTTTCGAATACCTGCTCGACGGCTTGAAGCTTCTGGAACTCGATGCTTTGGGCGGAAGCGGCAGCCGGGGATATGGGAGGATACAATTCCAATTCGACGATGCGACCCTTCAGGAAAAATTTCAAAACAGAAAACCATTTGCCAGTGGAGGAAAATAATCGTGAAACTCTATGAGATCACCATTCGGCCCGTGTCCGGATTCGGCACACCGCTTAAAGGTGACACGCTTTTTGGCCATTTTTGCTGGCAGGCTGCTTACGATGCAACACTCCTCAACGGGGGATTGGATAAATGGATCGCCTGTTACGGTGAGAAGCCCTTTGCAGTATTTTCAACCGCCTGGCCTAAATTCAGCGACGGCAAAAAGTCGTATTACACCGTAAAAAGACCGGATTTGCCGCTTTCTTACCTGTTTTCCGTAAAAGCCGACGATCGCAGAAAAACCATGACTCAAAGGAAGGAAAACGCCGCAAAAAAATGGATGCTGTTGCCGGAAAATTTGCGGATGCTCCGGTCTGCAGATCTATTCAAAAATGACAAAGAAATCATGGCGATGGCGTTTGCATCGGTTACGGAAGAGACCAAAAAGATAATGCGCGGAAAAGCAAAAAGGAAATTGAGTAGAGAGCATCTTCAGTCGCACAACACCATTAACCGTTTAACGGATACAACCGGAGGAGGCATGTTTGCCCCTTATGAGCAGAGAGCCGATTTTTATTATCCGGAAACCGAACTGGCGGTTTTTGTCCTGATTGATGAAGACGCCACCGATATTGACCGGGTTGCGATCGCCTTGGAACGGATCGGGCGGTTCGGATTCGGAAAGGATGCATCAACAGGCTGGGGGCGTTTCGATATGTGCAGCACAGAGGAAAAAGCCATGCCGGATGCGCGGGATGCCAACGCCTGTTATACACTGGCGCCATCGCTTCCGGAAAAGGGGAAGTTCCGTGACTGGTCCTTTTCACCGTTTACAAGGTTCGGGCGACATGGCGACCTTCTGGCGCGCTCGGCAAACCCCTTTAAAAGCCCCGTCATCATGGTTGATGAAGGCGCTGTTTTGATACCCGAAGACATCCACGCTATGAACAAACCCTATCTTGGACGACCTGCTTTTTATGTGTCCAAAGCCATGCCTGAAACGGTTGTTCAGGGCTATACGCCTTGGCTGCCTTTTACATTGGAGGTATGACATGGAAGAAAATAAATTTTACATCCGTATAGCATCGCCGGTTCATGTCGGTTGTGATGAAGTTTATGATCCGACAGGATTTGTTCTCCATGAAGAGTCGGGAACGCTGACAGCTTTTGAGCCGATGGATTTTTTCAGAAGCCTCCCGCCACAGGACAAAAGTCGCTATGCAGCAATTTGCAGCAAGGGAACCATTGAATCTATTCTTGAACTCTACAAATTCATGCGTGGCAAGCGCTTTGTCGGGCATGATGTCCGGATATGTAAAGGTTTAATTGCGCAATATCAGAAGACGCTGGGCATTCCTGTTGGCGATAGAAAAAAGATTCAACAGGAACTGAATAATTTTTCCATCAGCCGGACGGCGTTCAATCCACTCACGCAAAAGCCCTATATTCCCGGCTCGGCCATCAAGGGCGCGTTTAGAACTGCATACCTGAATTATTTAGCGAAGGAGAGAAATGTTCATTTGGATCGCCGGGACAGGAATTTTGCCAATGCATTGGAAAAGGAGCTTCTGCAGTATCAATCCCTGGAAAAAGACCCCTTCCGGTTACTGAAAGTGTCTGATTTTCATCCCGTCGGCCCTTGTGCGACAAAAATCGCGTATGCCGTCAATGCCAAGAAAACTCCTTCAAAATTCGAGGCCAGAGGCCCTTTCCAGATTTTGGAAATTATAGAACCGGGTGCTGTGTTTGCCGGAACCATTCAAACTCTCAATCCCCTCGCGCGCGATGTCATCAAAGCGCCTTTGTCTAAAGAAAAGGTGCTGCAAAGCGCAACAATTTTTTACGAAAGAGAGAAAAAGCGTGAAAACGAAGAACTTGAAATTGCAGGGTTACCGATTTTTAAACCTGCAGAAAATGGTGATCTTATACCGCTGCGACTTGGCCGCCATTCCGGCGCGGAATCGCTGACAGTTGAAGGCTACCGCCACATCAAAATCATGAAGAAAAGAGGCGAAAGGACTGATGATGCGGACAAAGCCACAACTTTCTGGCTTGCATCGGATGCTTCGGACAGAAAAACGGCCCAGATCCTTGAACCCTTTGGCTGGGCTGGTCTGGGACGAATGACCAATGCTCTGAATGACGAACTGACAGCCCTTGCGAAAATACAGGAAAAGGAAGGTGAGAAAACCGTATCGCTATCGCCCGCAGAACCGTCTATTCAATCAAAAAACGCCGTCCCGCCTCCGCACATAGAGGAAGTCTGGGAAAACGCCTTTGTCAGTTTTAACGCGGGAAGCGGCGGGGTTGTTACCGCGCAGGGGCCGGAAAAGAAAACGGCGGAAATCCGGGGGAAGGACAAAGCTATTTCTGCAACGGATGAAGGACTGCGCAAAAAACTTTTTGACGGAAAAAAGACGTTGCCCAAAGCCCGGGTTACCGTCCGCAAAGCCGGCAACGCGTGGGAAATTGTCAAAATTGAGCCGGCGGGGTGAGAGAATATTTGTTTACGAAACAATACAAATATGTATTATAACGTAATCAATTATGAAGACTTATCGTGAAACCCATATCCGCCAGGCTGAAATTGCCCAGCTCATCCTGCTGCATCAGCTCTATGCGCAAAAAGAAAGCCGCCATCTGATTTTTCAGGGCGGCACGGCGATTCGCTGGTGCTACGGGGGAAGCCGGTTTTCCGAGGATCTCGATTTCGTGACCGCGCTTACGCCAGCGGCGATTGAACCCCTCGTTTCGACGGCCGTGCGCGGTGCGGAAAAACTCATGGTTCCCCACTTCGGTCAGGGCATTGTCACGCTCGTCCCCAAAAAGTCGCGCGACGGCGCCTTTAAATGCTTTGTCGATTTTCAGCCTCAATCCCTTCGGGGAAAAATCTCTGTCAAGCTGGAATTCGAGGCGCTCAACTCCGGAAACCTGCCGGACAGGCAAAACCATGTGATGGCATCACTCAGCCCCGTCGCCTATCTGATTGCCGCAGGCGAATTCCGCGTGCCCAGGCCCAACACGGTGCTGGTTGCACAGACGCCGCAGGAAATTCTTTCCGACAAAATCCGCGCGCTTCTGGAGCGGCGCTATCTCAAGGGCCGCGACTTTTTCGATCTCTGGCATCTTCGGGACATCTTGAAAACACCCCTTGATGTCACCATTGTGGAGCGGAAGTTTACCCTTTACAAAGCGGTCTTTACCGCGACTCGTTCCGCCACGTTTTTCACGAAGCCGACAAAGCAAAACGAAAAACAGATGCGCGAAGCCATCGAACAGGATCTTTCGCGGTTTTTGCCGTCCGAAGTTCTGGAAATTCACCGCGCGGAAAAATTCGCGCGCTTTTTAGATACGACCCGTTCGGTTTTTGCCGAACTTGAATCCAAAGGAGTGCGCCTGCCATGAACGCCATTGAGGTGTTAATGCAACTGCCACACTTGTTTCGCCACGCCGACGCGGCGAAATACACAGGCAACGCCAATGTCTTTCTGACGCGGGTGCAGGCGCGGGGATTGGTCGAACAGGTCATGCGCGGCGTCTATCTCAACCGCTTGCGGGAGCCCGCCCCCGCTATTGAGGAAGTCGCCTGCTTTTTGCGCACGCCTTCCTACATCTCCTGCGAATGGGCGCTCAACCGCCACGGCGTGTTGCTTCAGTTACCCACCGTCTGCACCGTGTTGACGCTCACGCCCTCCGTCGGCAAGTCGCGCAATGTACGCTTTGGCGGCGTGACGATTGAATTTTCGAAGATCGCGCCCCGGCTTTTTAGAGGTTTTGAAACAAAAGACGGCTTCAACCTTGCGGGTCCCGAAAAGGCTCTTCTCGACACGATTCACCTTCGAAGGCGCGTCCCGTTTGCCGACGAGCTGGAACTGGACCGGCTGAATCGGGAGAAACTGCAAACGCTGGCCGGAGAATTTCCAAAGGTCGTGCAAAAGCGTTTAAAAGTTCTAAAGGAGGCGAATGGCTAAATATATTCTGAACACTCCGGTGTTGACCGATTACGGCACGCACCGGTTTGACAAAACATCGCCGGAGGATGCCCGAAAGATGGCAAAAAACGCGATGCGTCCGTCGGACATAAAGAGACGGGAAGAGGCTTGCAAAATATTGCTAAGTATATATAATTAACAATAATGATAATTATCTATATCTGGTAGATAAATGGATCGGTTGCAGATACTCGGCAGAAAAGATTATTTTACACTCCGCGATGCGGCGCAGGCATTTGGTCTTGCGCCCGCGTCCGCCCGTGTGCTTTGCAGCCGTTACGTCCGAAAGGGGCAGATAATCCGTTTGAAGAATAATTTCTACATCACCGCCTGGCACTGGGAAAATCTGAAGCGCCTTGATTTGTTCAGAATAGCCAATGTTTTGCAGGTTCCTTCCTATCTTTCGCTGATGACGGCGCTCGCGTATCACGACGTCACTACGCAGGCACAGCAGGACTACGTTGAGAGCGTTTGCCTGAAACGGACAGTGACCTACACCGTCCGTGGAATCGTTTTTCAGTATACAAAAATCGCAGAACGTTCTTACGGCGGGTTTGTCCGAAAGGATGGACTGTTTATCGCGACGGCGGAAAAGGCGCTCCTGGATGCGGCCTATCTGTATTCCTTCGGAAAATATAAATTCGACCGGGATTCGCTGGATTTTAGTAAATTGGATATGAAAACATTGAAAAGCCTGATGAAGCATTATCCGCAAAAAACAAAAGATACGGTGAATCGTATATGCGGGACTTGATATTGCACGAACAATTCGAGCTGGACGTGTTAACGCGACTGCAAAGCGGCCGGCTTCTCGACGCGCTGGTCTTCACCGGGGGAACCATGCTGCGCCTTTGCCACGGTCTGGATCGCTATTCTGTCGATCTGGATTTCTGGGCGGCCAAATCCGGCATGGACTGGACAACGTATGCCCGAAAACTGAAATCGCATTTATCACCGCATTATCAAATTATGGATGCGGCAAATAAACGTTTCAGCCTTGTGGTTGAATTGAAATCCGCAGCGTATCCGAGATCCCTCAAAATTGAAATCCGCAAAGAAGTCAAGGAGGTGTCAACGGAAACCAGCATCGTTTACAGTCCGCATGCCAAGGCGCAGGTGCTTATGAAGACCGCGACGCCGGGTGCCATGATGCAAGCCAAGATTGCTGCTTTTCTCGATCGGGGAGAAATCCGCGACGCCTACGACATGGAGTTCCTTCTAAAACGAGGTGTTCCCCTGGCAGCGGATAGCAAGACCATTGCGCGGCTGCTTTCAGGCTTGGAAAAGCTCGGCAAAAAAGACTATTCTGTCAAGCTCGGATCGCTCCTACCCGCCGGGCTGCGGGCATATTACCGGGAAAACGGATTTCGGATTCTGAAAGAGCATTTAAACAATGAACTCTCAAATTTGGAAAAAGGGAGGAATGCGTGAAAAAAGTAATGATTTTGTCCGTTGGCGGATCTGCTGAACCCGTGGTTAATGCCATAAAAAAAGGAAAAGCGGACTACTGCTACTTTTTCTGCTCCTCCGGGCCCAAGGGAAGCGAACACTTGATCGATGACACCGGTGACCCTTGCGGGGATACGCGCAAGGTGAAATATCCAGAATGTGCTTGGGAGTTTTTCACCGGCAATCCCAAAGGGCCTTCCATCGTTTCTCAAACAGGACTGTCCCGCCAGCAATGGGAAATAATCAAAATTGCAGATCCAGACGATTTGGATGAATGTTACCAAGCGTTGATGACTGTGAAGTCTAAAATCCACGAAACCTACGGTGATGCGTGCACGGTGATTGCGAATTACACCGGCGGCACCAAAACCATGTCCGTTGCGCTGGCGTTGATGGGCATCTTCAACGAATCCTGGCAACTCAACATCAACAAAGGGCCGCGCCATGATTTAATCAAAGTTCGCATCGGCGACACTCCGGTGGTTGTTGACAAATGGCGGCTGTATGGCGAGCATCAGTTGATGATCGCCAGAAAAGCGATTCAGCAATATGATTATGCTCATGCCGAAAACGTTTTATCGGATGTTCTTTTGCATCCGTTGGATAAGGCGACCAGCGGACAAGTCCATGACGCCATCAATGCATGTCGCGCTTTCGATCAATGGGACAAATTCAATCATGAAAGCGCACTGGATTTGCTGGCCGGATGCAAAGCAAAATACCCGGATCTGATTATAGCCCTCAAGAAGATCCTGGGACGTCAACGCGTTGTTTCCGGCTACGAACTGGTAGGTGACCTTATCAACAATGCGGAAAGGCACGCCCATCGAGGTTATTTCGACGACGCAGTGGGCAGGCTTTACCGTGCCACGGAAATGTTTGCCCAGATACGCCTGAAAATCACCCACCATCTTGATTCCGGTGAAATGAAACTGGGCAATCTTCCGGCTGAAATACGACCTAAATATCAAACCCGTGTTCGCGAGAATAACCGCCTTCTTCTGGGTTTGCGTGACGATTATGCGCTTCTGGCCGATCTGAATGATCCAATAGGCACCCTGTTTGAAAGCCGGAGCCGGAAAATCACGGATATTCTAAAAAAAAGAAACGACAGCATATTTGCGCATGGCGTGCGTCCACTGTCTGACAGTGATTACCGGAAAGTCAAAGAAACGCTTGCCGGTTTTATCGAGGAGAGCGCGGCGGCAAATGGGATAGAATATTGTGTTCCGCAGATGCCGCAGGAAGGAATTGTGTAATTATCCCGCATTGCGGGAATGAAAAAAATCGTTCTTTGACAACCGAATATCGTAAAAATTAAACGAAACCTTAATCCGGACAGAGGCGGCAACGTTGCCGCCGTTGAACCGGGCGGCGGTGCTTTTCTATAATCCTTTCCACGGGGCGCGACAAGCCGTCCCGTGGAAAGGAGGATTCCATTATGGTCGTTTACATCAACACACAGGGGGCGAGGCTCGTCAAGGAAGGCAGGCATCTTCTGGTGAAAAAGGGCGAGGACACCTATCACACGCTTTTTACCTACAAGCTCCGTCAGATCGTTATTTTCGGCAACGTGGAAATCACACACCGGGCGTTGGCTCAGATTATGCGATACGAAATTGATACCGTTTTTCTTACACAAAACGGCCGTTACCTGGGAAGGATTGCTTCGCCTGAATCGAGAAACGTGCTTTTGCACAAACGGCAATACGCACTTCTTGACGACAACGTCTTTACTGCAAAGATGGCGCGTTCCATTGTGGCAGGGAAAATGGCCAATATGGCAACACTCTTGATGCGGATGCGCCGTAGCCGTAATGCCGACATTGCCGGAAGAAAGGCTCGCGAGATCCAGGATCTGATGCCGCTTTTGGACAAGGCGGGCAATGTGGACAGCATTCGTGGTTACGAAGGCCGGGCAAGCGCTTTGTATTTTGAGGCGTTTCCGGCCGGCTTTGTGGAAAAACAGGATTTTACGCGACGTGTCCGAAGGCCGCCGACCGATCCGGTCAACTCCATCCTGTCGCTTACTTACACGTTTTTGATGAATCGTGTTTATGCGGCGGTGCGCTTAGCGGGGCTTGACCCCTATCCCGGTTTTCTTCACGCCATAGACTATGGCCGCTACTCCCTTGTTCTCGATTTGATGGAAGAGTTCCGCACCATTATTGCCGATACGCTCACCCTTTCTCTGTTCAACTTAAAGATTTTGCAGAAAGACGACTTTTACGAGGAGAAGCCGGAAGAGAGGGATCGAGTGCCTGAGGAAGCGATCAACAATCCGGTAATGGACGTGAGCCGCGATCCGATTGGCTGGATTTCCGGCAACGAGACGGATTCCGAAGCGTTCGACATACCCGAGCAGAGAATGGAAGATTCTAATGCCGCGTCGCGACCGACAGGCAAGTATCCCGTTAAACTTCTGCCGGACGCTTTCACTCGGGTGATTGAAGCATTCGAAAAGAAGCTGACAACGGAATTTTACTATCCGCCCGCCGAGCGGACACTGACCTATGCCGACGCCTTGATTTATCAGGCCGGGCACTACCGCAAGGTTATAGAAGGCGAGGCGCAGGTTTATCAGCCTGTGTTGTTGAAATGATCACACTGATAACTTACGACATCACCGAGCCCAAAAGGCTCAACGCCATGAGAAATTTTCTCAAGGAATACGGTTTGCGGACACAGAAATCCGTTTTTGAATGCGACATTGACGATGTGGCGCTCAAGTGCATCCGGGCATACTGTCGGGACAATCTGGACATTGCAAAAGACTCCGTCCGCATTTACAAAATATGCAATCGCTGTATAAACAAGGTGAAAATTTCCGGCACCGGCCTCAAAGTGACGCAACTGGATTATATGATTTTGTAAAATGTCCCCTTTTGAGGGAGCGCTGGGGAGGAAACTCATGAACATGATCGTCGCTTATGATATAACCGATGAGAAGCGCCTGACACGCGTGGCTAAAGTCATGCTGGACTACGGCATTCGCGTGCAGAAATCCATATTTGAAATATCGGCCACAAACACCATTTTTCAGGAAATGAAAAGACGCGTGGAAAAAATTATTGTCGCTGAACAAGACGGCGTAAAATATTTTCCGCTTTGCGAACGTTGCGCCGGTACGGTGGAGATCATCGGCCAGGGGCAGTTTACCGATCCGGACAGCGAGTATTACGTTTACTGATGTCCTTTAGCTCTTGGTCCCATGCAAGCGGGATCAAATGAACCTGTGCTCAGAAAATGAACTTTCTCGTAAATAATTGAATTCACTTGTTTATTTAAAATAGATGCCTTGCCGGTTCGCGCATTTAATAAATGACTAATAATAACAAGGCATTATCATGTATTATGTCAATGCGAAGGGAGGTGATTCTTGTGACGACGATTTTCTTGAGGGGCGGTTCGCGAAAAAGGGTGCTTATGAAATTGTTTTTCTTGAGAGAAACAGATACGCAGAACGAAGCGACCTGATTCACGAAGGGATTGCGACCTTCTTCTTTTTTTTCCAACATCTCCAACAACTCGATAGCGTAGGAACGAAGCGACCTGATTCACGAAGGGATTGCGACCGAGCAACCCCGTTTTTGTTCTTTCAACTCTAAGTTCCGAACGAAGCGACCTGATTCACGAAGGGATTGCGACTTCATAATCCTCCTCCTTTCATTCTCCACGGGATACGGGGAGAAGAACGAAGCGACCTGATTCACGAAGGGATTGCGACGCGTATGCCTTGTCAATGTCAATCGTGACTCGCGAACGAAGCGACCTGATTCACGAAGGGATTGCGACGAGGCCGGGGTGCCTCGTTACGATAACATCTAACGCCGAACGAAGCGACCTGATTCACGAAGGGATTGCGACACGCGTGGGGGATGACTTTTGTGCTGAGGTCGGCCAAGAACGAAGCGACCTGATTCACGAAGGGATTGCGACCATTTGTCAAGATTGATCATGTCGAATCAAAGACGGGCGGAACGAAGCGACCTGATTCACGAAGGGATTGCGACGACCACGAATAACGCATGGTCCCCGTTACTGAGGTCTCCCCGGAACGAAGCGACCTGATTCACGAAGGGATTGCGACACAGGGGGACTTCCGTAAATGTCGCGCATAAGCACGATAACGAACGAAGCGACCTGATTCACGAAGGGATTGCGACGGCATCCCGTTCTGACCAAATACGTTTTTTAATGGCTCCAGGAACGAAGCGACCTGATTCACGAAGGGATTGCGACCCTTATAAAAGGCTTCCCGGTCGTCAACGAAAACTTCCTGTTGAACGAAGCGACCTGATTCACGAAGGGATTGCGACTCGTCCGGCCGGCGGTCGATTTCCGGTGCTCGATCCCGGCGAACGAAGCGACCTGATTCACGAAGGGATTGCGACCTGACGGCTGTCGAATCTTTTTTCTTTTTTTGTCATTGACTTGGAACGAAGCGACCTGATTCACGAAGGGATTGCGACCCATTTTTCTCTCACTTTCCGGCGGAAAACACCACCTTGAACGAAGCGACCTGATTCACGAAGGGATTGCGACATCCGAAGTTCCTTCATTTTTAGTCCTCCTTTCTGAACGAAGCGACCTGATTCACGAAGGGATTGCGACTGCGATTCCGGCCTGTTATATTTCTCCCAGTTATCGAACGAAGCGACCTGATTCACGAAGGGATTGCGACGCCAGCGTACTGGCGCACCTGCTCAAGGGACAGCGAACGAAGCGACCTGATTCACGAAGGGATTGCGACCCTTTACCATATTTAATTTTCAAAGAACAATTTATGAACGAACGAAGCGACCTGATTCACGAAGGGATTGCGACAGCAGAAATAACTACTGCTGTATATGTTAATCCAAAGATAGAACGAAGCGACCTGATTCACGAAGGGATTGCGACTCCGCGCTGGCGGAAATTTTCGCCCGCTCCAGCGAACGAAGCGACCTGATTCACGAAGGGATTGCGACTGTCTGTCCTGCCGTCTCGAAGCAACGAGATACCCATAACGCTGAACGAAGCGACCTGATTCACGAAGGGATTGCGACAGTTGCAGGGGCGGTCGTAATACTTTTCCTTCTTTTCCTGGAACGAAGCGACCTGATTCACGAAGGGATTGCGACTGCAGGGGCGGTCGTAATACTTTTCCTTCTTTTCCTTCTTTGAACGAAGCGACCTGATTCACGAAGGGATTGCGAC
>DAOTJI010000001.1:71000-85043 GCA_035448625.1 Smithellaceae bacterium
GAACGAAGCGACCTGATTCACGAAGGGATTGCGACCCCACACCCTCTGCTCTCCATTCGCAAGCCTCATCTTTAAATGAACGAAGCGACCTGATTCACGAAGGGATTGCGACCACAACGGCTTCCCTCAACGTCTTCATTTTTTTCCTCCTTCTTGGGGAACGAAGCGACCTGATTCACGAAGGGATTGCGACCCCTTCGGGCCCGCGATGATCGTCGCGGAGCCGGTGTGGAACGAAGCGACCTGATTCACGAAGGGATTGCGACGACCACGAACAGGGCATGGTCGTTGTTCGACAGGTCTCCCCGAACGAAGCGACCTGATTCACGAAGGGATTGCGACGCAAATCCCCACAGAGATCCCCGACCCGCAGTTGCGAACGAAGCGACCTGATTCACGAAGGGATTGCGACCTGCGAAAAACAATCGGGGAGAAATAGGAGGGAGTATGGACGAACGAAGCGACCTGATTCACGAAGGGATTGCGACAACTGCCTATCACAGTCGTTCCCGTTCACGCTGTTTCCCTTGAACGAAGCGACCTGATTCACGAAGGGATTGCGACGTCGTCGGGCGACGCGTGCGGGATGACCTGCGTGTTGAACGAAGCGACCTGATTCACGAAGGGATTGCGACAATTCGTATCAATGCCGCATGTTTTTCGGCCGCTGCGAACGAAGCGACCTGATTCACGAAGGGATTGCGACTATTCAATTGTCAAAGAACAATTTATAGGAATAATCTAGAACGAAGCGACCTGATTCACGAAGGGATTGCGACCCTGCAGTGCACGGTCAATTAGACCGGCACTCTTTCGAACGAAGCGACCTGATTCACGAAGGGATTGCGACGAAAGAAGCGCAGTGCCCGTTTATGTCCTTGCGCTCCGGAACGAAGCGACCTGATTCACGAAGGGATTGCGACCGGGCTACGCAGTATAGCCCGTTGTCTCGAAAGCGAACTGAACGAAGCGACCTGATTCACGAAGGGATTGCGACAACCGGATTCTCTGCTCATTAACAGCATCCCACATCGGTTGAACGAAGCGACCTGATTCACGAAGGGATTGCGACTGTAATTCCGATTCACCCTTGTAATTATCAGAGGATGAACGAAGCGACCTGATTCACGAAGGGATTGCGACTTCCATAATCCTCCTCCTTTCTTTCTCCCCGTTTCCGGAACGAAGCGACCTGATTCACGAAGGGATTGCGACGCATCGTGGCGCTCCGTCAATGAGTGCATTAAATGCCTGAACGAAGCGACCTGATTCACGAAGGGATTGCGACGTGCATTAAATGCCTCAATTCCTGTTTGGTCAGACGAACGAAGCGACCTGATTCACGAAGGGATTGCGACAATGGTCAGAGCATGCTGTAGACCATTGCGCTAATTGTTCGAACGAAGCGACCTGATTCACGAAGGGATTGCGACACCTCAACGTCTTGAGGCTCTTCTGCCATCCGATGACTCGAACGAAGCGACCTGATTCACGAAGGGATTGCGACGTCTTCGCTGATGGTTATCATCTTCGTCACCAGAGCAGAACGAAGCGACCTGATTCACGAAGGGATTGCGACTTTTTGTAGTCCACCAAATGCATTCCGAACATGGCGAACGAAGCGACCTGATTCACGAAGGGATTGCGACCTGCTTCCGGTGCTGCTGCATTGTTCTTATGATTTTTAGACAGAACGAAGCGACCTGATTCACGAAGGGATTGCGACTTGCCATTACAGTTCCTTTAATTTGTTTTGATAAATGAACGAAGCGACCTGATTCACGAAGGGATTGCGACAATCTTCGCTCGGTTCAATTATCTCGCCCGTTTCCGGGAACGAAGCGACCTGATTCACGAAGGGATTGCGACGAGTACTTCCCCAGACCTGTAATGCCGTAGCTCTAACGTCCATGGAACGAAGCGACCTGATTCACGAAGGGATTGCGACCACAAACAGGGCGTGATCCCCGTTCGACAATGCCCCGAACGAAGCGACCTGATTCACGAAGGGATTGCGACTATTTACCCCCTCAATAAGCGTCAGGCCGCTTTTATCAAGAACGAAGCGACCTGATTCACGAAGGGATTGCGACCCATAAAGGCCAGTAGCAATCTTTCCCATCGTAAATCTTTTCAGAACGAAGCGACCTGATTCACGAAGGGATTGCGACCGTGACTATAATGTCTAATTTCGCCTTCATAACTCCTCCTGAACGAAGCGACCTGATTCACGAAGGGATTGCGACATCATTACTCTGGGTGACGAGAATATCCGGAACATGATTTTCGATCTGGAGAACGAAGCGACCTGATTCACGAAGGGATTGCGACGCATAAACATAGTCATCATTATATTTAACGACCTTTTCGAACGAAGCGACCTGATTCACGAAGGGATTGCGACTTTGCTCCGGCAGGCAATCTCTTGCCCTTTTCCCGAACGAAGCGACCTGATTCACGAAGGGATTGCGACTCTTCGCATTGTCGAGATATTGCCCAAAAAACGAGAACGAAGCGACCTGATTCACGAAGGGATTGCGACTTGGAGGGAGACAATAATACATGTCTCCCCCACTACCCTCGGGGGAACGAAGCGACCTGATTCACGAAGGGATTGCGACATTCCACTAATGCGATGTGTCTTGTTATCACCAAATCAATGAACGAAGCGACCTGATTCACGAAGGGATTGCGACCCGTTGAACGTTACCGATCCGTCAACCTTCGCCAGCTTCAGAACGAAGCGACCTGATTCACGAAGGGATTGCGACATACTTTGTGCATAACCTTCAAACTTCCTATTTTTCTTTATGAACGAAGCGACCTGATTCACGAAGGGATTGCGACCCGTCAAGATTTTGTTCAATATATGCCCACCGATCACCGTGAACGAAGCGACCTGATTCACAGATGAGGGCCGTTGTGACATGAAAGCTGTGCTGCAAGCCCAAAAGCAGGCAGATGGGAAGCGGGACTTTGTCGTCCAGTCCGTAAATCAGATTGGCGGGTTTGCGCATTTTCCTGAGCTGCTCCAACCGTTGTCTGCGGATTCGTAGGCCCGGTTCATGGTTTGTTCCAGACGGATGCGTAGCGCTTCCAGCGTATCCCGATCCGCATCTTTAGGGATGTCGAAGAGGGAACCGAAGCGAATCAGGACTCGGGTAAACGGTCTGGGGATCATGAAGCGGTCCCAGCTGTTGAATGTCCAGGCTGTTTCGTAAGAAACGACGGCGGGGCAGATCGGTGCGTCCGTGCTTCGCGCCAGCGGGAGGAGCCCAGGCTTGATGACACGAGGCGGCCCGGTGGGTCCGTCCACGATGTGGACGCCGATGCGGTTTTCGGCGACTTTCTGCACCATGGCTTTCAAAGCTTTCGCGCCGCCCCGGGTGCTGGATCCCCGAACCGGAATCCAGCCCAGGCGAGAGACGAGTTTGGAAATGAAGTCTCCGTCACGGCTTTGGCTGATCATGATGCAGGGCGTCCATTGAAAAAACTTTGGAACGAAAAAGCCGCCGAAAAGACGCTGGTGCCAGCTGGCGAAGATGACGCGCCCCCCGCGGTCCAGATGGTCCAGGATTCTCTCCTTGCCCTCGATTTGGACGCGAAGCGTTTTTGCGTAAAGGCTCAAAAGGAAAAAGATGGTGGACGTCAGAACCTGATTCAAGAAGAAGTATTTGATTTCTTTTGCCGAAAATGCGCGCCGGTTTCCGGTCATGGCGTCGCACCTCCGCCCAGGGTTTTGTACAGCGTCACGAGATTGTTGACATACGCCAACCGAAGCAGAATCAGGCCCTGCTGGGCGCCGTAGAGAGATCTCTGCGCGTCGAGAACGGAGAGATAGCTGTCGATGCCTTTTTCGTAGCGCTTTTCGGAAAGGCGATAGACGACGGTCATCGCGTCCACCAGCGACTGCTGCGCCGCGATGCGCTGCTGGACCATGCCTTTCTCGGCCAGCGCGTCCGCCACTTCCCGGAAAGCCGTCTGAATGGACTTTTCATACTGGGCGACGGAAATTTCCTTTTCGAGTTTGGTGACGTCGTACGCATACCAGAGGCGGGGATCAAAAATCGGCATCACGATTTGCGGCGCGAACGTCCATACGTCGGAGCCGGTTTTAAAGAGGCCGGACAGGTCGGCGCTGGCCGTTCCGATGGAGGTCGTAAGCGAAATCCGGGGGAAGAGGGCCGCGCGGGCCGCGCCGATGTTGGCGTTGGCCGCCTTGAGGCGGTGTTCCGCCGCAAGGACGTCCGGCCGCCCCAAAAGCACGTCAGACGACAGGCCGGGAGAAATGTCCCGGGGCAGGGCCACGCCGGACAGATCCCGGGGAAGCAGATCCGGCCGGACGGGAGAGCCGGTGAGAAGATTCAGGCGGTTTTCGTCCTGCGCGACGAGCTGCGTGTAGCGGGCGACGTCCCCCCGGGCCGTGTCCACCTGGGTTTGCGCCCGGCGGAGATCCAGCTCGGAGGCCAGTCCGACTTCGTGGCGCTTTCGGATCATGGCGTAGGCCGCTTCCTGCGCTTCAAGCGTTGAGGAAACCAGTTGCAGGGCTTCCCGGTCGGCGGCCAGGGCCAGGTAGGCCTGCGTCACGGTTGCCACCAGCAGAATCTGCGCGCTGCGGCTCGCCTGGTCCGTGGCCAGGTATTGCTCCAGCGCAGCGTCCTTCAAGCTGCGGATGCGGCCGAAGAAGTCGATTTCCCAGGCGGCGAGGCCCAGATTGACGCTGTACTGGTCGGCGGTATAGGCGCTTCCCGAGGGGGAGAGGTCCGCCGGAACCCGATTCTGAGACCAGCTTCCGGTTGCGTTGACGGTCGGTAAAAGCGTTGCGCGGCTGATGCCGAACATGGCCCTGGCTTTTTCCACGTTCAGGCCCGCCACGCGCAGATCGCGGTTGTTTGCGAGGGAGGCGGCGATGACTTCCCGCAGCCGCTCGTCGGCGATAAAATCCCGCCAGGAAAGTTGAGCCGCCTCCGGAGCCTGTTTCCCTTCCTGTTGGTACGGCCCTGCCGGCCACTCTTTGGGCACCGGCGCTTCCGGGCGCTCGTATTTCGGCGCCAGCGTGCAGCCGGCCAGCAGAATCATCAGAATCAAAAGCCATTTCTTATTCATGGGGTTGAACCTCTGCATCCGGTTTTCCCTTGGTCGCGGTTGGATTCCGCTTTTTGCCGAACAAATTTTCAATCAGCACATAAAACAGCGGCGCGAAGACAACGACGAGTAGCGTTGCAGTGACCATGCCTCCAAGAACGCTGGTGCCGATGGCGTTCATGGCACCGGCGCCCGCGCCGGTGGCCAGGGCCAGCGGAAGAACGCCGAAGCCGAAAGCCAGAGAGGTCATCATGATCGGACGAAAACGCAATTTCGCCCCCTCCAACGTGGCGTCGATCAGCCGCATGCCGCTTTCCAGGCCGGTTTTGGCAAACTGGACGATCAGGATGGCGTTTTTGGTGGTCAACCCCAGCGTGGTGAGCAGTCCGATCTGGAAATAAACGTCGTTGGGAAATCCCCGAAAGGTCGCGGCGATGACGCCCCCGATGGCGCCTAGGGGAAGGGCCAGCAAAATAGAGATGGGGATCGGCCAGCTCTCATAGAGCGCCGCAAGACACAGGAAGATCACGAAAATCGAAAAGGCATAAAGCAGCGGTGCCTGGGAACGGGTCTGACGCTCCTGATAGGAAAGACCGTTCCAGTCAAAGCCGATTCCTTTGGGCAGTTTGGCAACGATTTCTTCCATGGCCTGCATCGCCTCACCGGAACTCCTCCCCGGAGCCGGCTCTCCCCAGATATTCATGGACGGAAAACCGTTGAAGCGCTCCAGCCGCGGGGAACCGGTCGTCCAGCGGCTGGAGGCAAACGACGAAAACGGCACCATCCTGCCTGCGTTATTGCGCACGTAAATTTTTTCCAGGTCCTTGGGCAGCATGCGGTAAGGGGCGTCGACTTGCGCATAGACCCTTTTTACCCGGCCGCCCTGAATGAAATTATTGACATAAGCGCCGCCGAAGGACGACGCAATGGCGTTGTGGATGGAGGTGATGGGCAGCCCGAGGGTGCCTGCCTTTTCCCAGTCCACATCGATCCGGTATTCGGGCACATCCTCCATGCCGTTGGGCCGGACCGCCGTCAGCCTTTTGTCTTGGGCGGCCATTCCGAGGAGTTGGTTACGGGCATTCATCAGCGCGGTATGACCAAGGCCGCCCCGGTCCATCAACTGAAAATCGATTCCCCGGGCATTGCCCAGTTCGACGACGGCGGGTGGCGGAAAAACGAAGACCAGGGCGTTTCGGATTCTGGACAAAGCGCCCATGGCCCGGCCGGCGACGGCTTTCGCTCTTAAATGACCGCGTTCGCGAAGCTTCCAATCCCGCAATTTGACGAACACCATGCCGTTATTTTGCGCTCGTCCGGAAAATCCGATGCCGGTCACCGTCATGCAGGATTCCACCGCTTCTGTTTCGTTCGTCCGGAAATAGCGCCGGACTTCATCTGCAACCTTCTTGGTTTGTTCGAGGGTGCTGCCCGTCGGCAAAATGATCTGGGCCAGGAGCATTCCCTGGTCTTCATCAGGGAGGTAGGCGGTGGGCAGGCGGAAAAACAGGATGCCCATGATGCCGATGATCAGGAGGAAAACAACCAGGTAGCGTTTTTTCCGGGAAAGAGAGTTGCCGATCAGCTTTACATAGCGATTGCGCAGTTGGAAAAATGTGCGATTGAACCAGATGAAAAACGGTCGTAGAAAAAAGATCGCGTTCTCCGCCGGCTCATGCCCCTTGGGCACCGGTTTGAGGAGCGACGCGCAAAGCACCGGCGTCAGGATCAAGGCCACGACCACCGACAGCAGCATCGCCGCGGCGATGGTCACGGAAAACTGGCGGTAGATGACCCCTGTGGAGCCGGGAAAGAATGCCATGGGACCGAAGACCGCCGCGAGCACCAGGCCGATGCCGATGAGAGCGCTGGTGATCTGGTCCATCGATTTGGCGGTGGCCTCCTTGGGAGAAAGTCCTTCTTCAGCCATAATCCGTTCCACGTTTTCCACCACGACGATGGCGTCGTCCACCAAAAGTCCGATGGCCAGCACCATGGCGAACATGGTCAGCATATTGATGGAAAACCCGAACAGTCCCAGCACGCCGAAAGTGCCCAGGAGGACCACCGGCACCGCGATCGTCGGAATCAGGGTGGCCCGGAAATTTCCCATGAACAGCCACATGACCAGAAAAACCAGCAGAACCGCTATAAAAAGGGTTTTCACCACCTCATTGATCGCCACCCGGACGAAAGGGGTTGTGTCGTAGGGATAGACCACCTTCATCCCCTGTGGAAAGTAGGGGCTCATCTCGGCCAGTCTCTTCTTGACGGCATTGGCCGTATCCAGCGCATTGGCGCCGGGTGCCTGCCGAATGGCGAGGCCGGCCGAAGGCTTGCCGTTGTAATGACCCTCGACATCGTAGAATTCGGTCCCCAGTTCCGTACGGCCCACATCTTTGACTCGCACAATGGAGCCGTCCGGATTGGTGCGAATGGGGATGGCGGCGAACTCCTCCGGAGTCTGGAGGAGATTCTGGACGATGATGGAGGCATTCAGGCGCTGGCCCGGGAGCGCGGGCGGACCGCCGAACTGGCCGGCGGAAACCTCCACATTGTAGGTCCGAAGGGCCAGGATTACATCTTCCATGGTCAGGCGGTAATCCGTGAGTCGATCGGGATTCAGCCAGATCCGCATGGCATATTGAGAGCCGAAATTCTGGACCTCGCCGACACCGGGGACGCGTGCCAGCACCTTTTCCAGGTTCGATTGGGCATAATCCCTGAGGTCGTTGCCGTCCATGCTGCCGTCTTCCGAGATCAAGCCCACAATCATCAGGTAATTCCGCGTGGATTTGCTGACGGTCACGCCGGAACGCTGGACCACTTCCGGCAGGCCCGACATGGCCAGTTGAAGCTTGTTTTGCACTTTGGACCAGGCCAGGTCGGGATCGGTCCCCGGTTTGAAGGTCAATTCGATGCGGGAAGCCCCGGCCGAATCACTTGTGCCGGAGAGGTAGAGCATGTCGTCAAAGCCGGTCATCTTCTGCTCGATAATCTGCGTGACGCTGTTTTCCACCGTTTCCGCCGAGGCGCCCGGATAAAAGGAATCGATGGCGATGGACGGCGGGGCGATCGGGGGATACTGGGATATGGGCAGGTTGTAAATCGCCAACCCTCCCGCCGCCATCATGACGATGGCGATAACCCACGCGAAGACCGGACGATCCAGAAAGAATTTCGACAGCATCAGGCACCCCCGTCGGTTCGCCCGGAGCCGCGGGGGGCGTTTTTATCTTTTACCAGGGTTTGAAACGGAACAACCTTGACGGACATGCCCGGCTTTACCTTCATGGCTCCTTCCACGATGATCCGATCGCCCGGTTGCAGACCTGAAGAAACCATCCAGGCATCGCCAACGGCGTTCCCGAGCGTAATGATGCGCTGCTGGACCGTTCCTTTTTCGTCCACGATCAGGGCCAGCGGATTGCCTTTGTGATCGCGGGAAACGGCCTGTTGCGGAATGAGGATGGCTTTTGGATGAATTCCCTGCGGAATAACGGTCCGGACAAACATGCCCGGCAGAAGGATGCCTTTCGGATTGGGAAATACCATCCGCAGAATGACCGATCCGGTGGATTGATCAACCGTCACATCCTGGAATTTCAGCGTTCCGTTCAGGGGATATTCCGAACCATCCTCCAAAAAAAGCCGCACTTTTTGGAATTGAGTTTTGTTTTGCGCGAGATGCCCTTCCTGCAAGCTGCGGCGTAACCGCAGAATGTCGGCCGTGGATTGAGGGACGTCCACGAACATCGGATCCAGCTGCTGAATGGTGGTGAGCGCCAGAGGTTGATGGGCCGAGACGAGCGCGCCTTCCGTAATGCTGGATCGTCCGATACGTCCCGAGATGGGTGCGGTTATCGTCGTATGCTGCAGATTGATCCGGGCCGTTTCCACCATGGCTTTACCGAACTGAATGTCCGCCTGGGTCTGTTTCAGGGCTGCGGCTGCATCGTCATAATCCTGTTGGCTGACCGCTTTTTCGGCCAGCAGTTCCTGGAGGCGTGAGGCTTTCAGCCGTATGGTAGAGAGATTGGCCTCGGAACGGGCAAGCGCGGCCTTTGCGTTGTCGAACGCCGCCTGGTAGAGAGAGGGATCGATCTGAAAAAGGACCTGTCCGGCCCGGACGTTGGACCCCTCGGTGAAGAGGCGTTTCTGGATGATGCCGGCCACCTGGGGGCGCACTTCCGCGATCAGGTAGGCCGATGTTCGTCCGGCCAGTTCCGTTGTGGTGGCTACAGGTTTTGTCTGGACGGTCACCACGGCAACTTCGGGCATGGGAGGGGGGCCTCCCTTGCCTTTGTCCGAACATCCGTTCAGGAAAAATCCCGCGGTGAGAAGGCTGATGACGATCATTCGGAAGGCGATGGCATAAATCTGCATTCGGCACCTCTGTATTTATTTTTTGACGGCATCCCAGCAAGCCTGGGTAAACTGTTCGATGGCTTCATCATCCAAACGGAGAAACCCGAGAATATAATCGCGAAGCAGCGTGATCAGCGGACCGAACGCCAGCGCGTACATGGCGGGCATCGGCAGATTTTTCGGAATCTGCTCTTCAATTCCCTTCTGGAAGATGTCGATCATGATGCTGTTGCTGTCCGACTTGCCCAAGAGCTTTTCCTTGCGATGGGATATTCCATAAGGAGAGTTGAAAAACTGCTCCATGAATCGGAAATGAAGGGGATGGTCCATGAAATAGGTGAGGACTTTCCTGTTGATGTAGAGGAATTTTTCCCGGATGGACCCGTCGGCTGGGTATTCCTCTAAAATCATTTCATGGATGCGGTTTTCCAGTTCACGGTTCAATGTGAGAATCAGGTCGTCCTTGCTTTCAAAATAACGGTAAATGGTTCCGGCAGCTACTCCCGCCTCTTGGGCAATGAGGGCCATGGGAGAATCATGAAAGCCGCGCTGGGCAATCAGATTCAGGGCGACGTCTATGATATCGGCGCGCTTATCGGTTTTATTCATTCGTAAAGGTCCATTTGAGTGCATGAATGAACATTCATTCACAAGGCGATTCATCTACATAGAAGGGAAGGGGTTGTCAAGTTTTTTTGTGTTAAGACGCACACAATGATTGAAATGGTTTTGATTCTCCCCGATCCTTCAGAAACTTTGGAAAAAGCTAGGGATTGTTTCTTTCGTGAAGCAGCCAGACGGCAAGTGCAGACAGCGCCGCAGCGGCTGGAGCGCTCGGCCACACGGGAATTTCCTGTCCGGCGGCCGTAACCGGAATCCCCAGGAGAAAGCGGATCAGCTGGGCGGTCGCCATCAAAAACAGGATGATCGCAATCAACAGAGATGCAGGTCGTTTCATTGAAGGCCTCCTTGAACATCTGTGAAGGGCGTCGTTTTCACCGCTAGCGGGCAGAGCGCCGGATGACCTCGATAATGGTGTCGCTCATTTTCTCGACATGGTGGATCAGGTCGGCCTCACCGGAAGACGTGAACTGGCCTTTGTGAATAACACCCCGCCTGGCCACACTGGCGATTTTGTAGCTGGTTGTAATGGTCGAACCCCTTTTTGTGATGGTTCCGGCAATGACAAAATTCATTCCCAGCCTTGATCCGATGTCGATCATGTTGTCGAGCTGGTCATTTTGCTGGAGATTATTGGCGGAAAGGAACAGTTCCAGATCCTTTCTGGGAAGAACCAGAAACGCGGACTGCATTCCGGGCGAGTTGATCAGGGTATTGGTCACCGTGATTCCGTAATGGGACGCGTCCATGCTGAGCGGCGTAAAATGAAACACGGCCACGTTGGCGGGACCGCCGGCCGTGGAATAATCCTCCGCCGGAATGCTTTCCACCGGTTTTTCCGCCGGTCGGAACACCGGGGTCGCTACGGCGGTTCTGGCGGGAGGCGCCGCGGTTTCCACGGGGGCTCCTTTGGCTGCGACGGTGAAGCGGTGACGCGCGGAAACGACATAGCCGTTCCGGCTGTAGTTGTAAAAGGCCCTCACTTCATATTTTCCCGGAGCGGGCGCGTTAAAGGTCAAAACGCCCTGGCTCTCGCCGTGGGGCATGTATTGGTAGTCTCCGGCATCATTGTCGGGGGAACCGGCGGCCACAATACAGATCCAATCCCTGGAATACCCGGGGGCGTTGTAAAAATTTACCCGGATCTTCTCTCCCTCGCTGTAGACGTCCTTATCGGTTTTGATCTGCGGGTTGCCGTCGGCCGAAGCCGTCCCGGCTGAAAATAAACAGCACAGCACGAGCGTGATGCAAAAAAAGAACGATGTCCGGGGATGGATCCTCATCCTCTGTACTCCTTTTTGGGTATCCGGCAGAGTATTTCTCCCGTGAATTTGGTGTGACGTCTTGTGTTCCTTTTCACAGAGGCATCCCGTAGCGGGAAACCTTTCGGGTGTGAAGTTTAACATAAACGATCAAAATGAGAAACAGAAATTCCGGGGTTCAACGGCAACCGGCTTCCGGTCGTTCCGGTTTCGCCTTGGATCCGCTTCGTCCGGAGAGGCAAGGCAGGACAAATCGTTCTCCAGACGGAGCATCCGAGGACCGATCAGAAGAGCCTCATTTTTTCCGCTTCCCGCATCAGCGGTTCCCGGAAATCCGGATGGGCAATGCCGATAATGGCGAGAGCCCGGTCCCTCATGCACTTCCCTTTCAGGTCGGCGGCGCCGTATTCCGTGACCAGATAATGAGTATCCATCCGCGGTGTTGTGACGATCGTTCCGGCGTCCAGCTGGGGAACTATCCTGGAGACGGTGTTTTTCTTCGCGGTGGAGCGGAAGGTCAGGATGGATTTTCCTCCCTTCGCGTTGAACGCCCCGCGAACAAAATCCAGCTGGCCGCCGGTCGCTGAAAACTGGGCTCCTTCCAGATACTCCGAATTGCACTGCCCGCTTAAATCCACTTGCAGGGTTGCGTTGATGGAAATCATGTTGTCGTTTCGGGCGATGACTTCCGGATTGTTCGTGTAGGATACGGGATACCCCTCGAAGGCGGGGTTGTCGTTCATGAATTCCATCATTTCATGATCCCCGAGGGCAAAGGAATAGACATGCTTGTTCGGGTGCAGCGTCTTTTTCTTTCCGGTGATCACCCCTTTTTTCACCAGATCCACCATGACGGGCGAGAAGGCTTCGGTATGGATGCCCAGATTTTTGTGATTCACAAGCTGGGTCGCGACCGCGTTGGGAAGATTCCCAAAGCCCAACTGGATGGTTGCTTCGTCGGGGACCATTTCGGCAACGATCCGGCCGATGGCCCGGTCGATGTCATCCGGTTGCGCGGGCGGCGATTCCCAGATCGGCTGATGGTTTTCGACGATTTGATCCACCTCCGACAGATGCACCAGGGCGTCTCCGAAAACGCGGGGCATATGCCGGTTGACTTCAACGATGCGATGTTTGGCCCGCTTCCAAACAATGGACGTAATATCCACCGATGTGCCGAAAGAAAAAAAGCCCGCTTTGTCCATGGGGCTGACCGTCGTCATGACGACATCCATTTCATCCAGGTACTCTTCGATCAGGCGGCCCAGCTGATGGAAATAGTTCGGGATAAATTGTGAAAGCCCCCCGTAGACCAACCCCCTTTCCTTGGTCAGGACAAAACACGGATAAGCCTCGACGCAATCCGCCAGTTCCGGTGAAAGAATGGTCCCGGAGGCGTATACGCTGGTGCCGAGATGAAACACCCGGAGCTTTTTCAGGTCATTGGAGCGGATTCGGTTTTCGATGGCCTTCAATAAAGCCGGGGGTTCCGCCTGCAGATTGCCGTGTGCCAGCAAAGCGTTTTCGGCAATCATCGATACGGCTTCCTGGGGAGTGGTGAGTTTTTCCTGATATTCTTTTTCAAACATCTTTATTCCCTTTCTGCAAAAAGGTTTGATTTCCATAAAGGCGCCGGCCGGACCTCTTCAGCGCAGCAAGCTCCGGAAATAGTCAAAGGCGGCCGGATCCTGTTGGATCTGCGACCAGACAAATTTTCCGAAGCCGATCTGACCCAGCGCATACTGCCCGACGGCAAACTGCCCGACGGCCGTCAGCCCCACCGCGATCTGCCCGAGCGCGAAAAACAATCCCAGGGAAAGCTGCGCAACCACGAGCAAACCGATGCCGAACTGCGCGACGCTGATCAGCCCGATGCCGAATTGCGCGACGGTCACCAGCCCCACCGCAAACTGTCCGATGGCGATCACGCCCCGGGCGACCAGAAGACGACCGGTCTCCCGGTCTTTTCCCACGGCGACGTGGATCAGCGGAATGCCGAAAACCGTGAGAGAGCTTTTCCACTCGAAGGAGACCCAATGGATCAGGAATAGATCTTTCAGTTTCATGGCATGAATCCCGAAAAATGATTTGTCCGTTTTAGCAGGGGCTCCGGGGCGGGGCCTTTCAGGGATTTTTCCCGGCGCGCGTCCAGGTTTCGGATCTGCCGAACAGGGAAATGCCGACATAGCCGCGAATAACGATTTCGTTTTCCCCCTTCAGACGAATGACGCAACTGTAGGTTTTGCCGTTTTTCGGATCGTAGATCTTTCCTCGGGACCACTCCCCGTCTTCGTAGATGAAATTTTCCAGAATCAGCACGTCGGCCAGTGAACGGCCGCGTTTGGCGGGGTCGGGGTTGTTCACGTCCAGGCGCTGGGCCTGCCCGGGCTGGACCGCCGGCTTTCCAAAGTAGCGCTCGCCGGTTTTATAGATCTGGATTCTGTCTTTTTCCGGGGTGATCCAGATACCCAACAGCCGGTCGCCGTCGGAAGCCGCCTGAACGGGGAAGATGAGGGCCAAAAGCAGGAAGGCAGCCAAAACGGCCGACGGCCATTCCTTGCCGAAGGTGCCTTTTGGGCAAGAAAGCTTTTTCATGAGGACCTCCTTTATGGGGCGTCATTGCTTCTTGGGTTCCATCGGACCGCCGTCCGCCGAGGACGGCCGGGAGTCTTTGAATTCTTTCCGGCCGAGCTTTTCCACATCCTCC
>DAOTJI010000002.1:0-1063 GCA_035448625.1 Smithellaceae bacterium
AGGCTGGAGTTGAAATAAACCTGAATGATAATCGGTATGGCAATCAAAATCACCGCGACCCACTTCGTTGTAAGGTTTTCCGACTGAAACGCGAAAATGAGCAGTAGCGTCAAAAGCAGCGCTACCACTGTCACCGGGTGAAACTTGGGAAGGAATCGTGTCTCGAACCATTCAATGCCACGTGATTTGATCAAGAGAGTCCGCGTCAGATACCCTGCAACTAGCGGAATGACGATGAACACCACAACGGAGGTGATTAGCACTTTGGAGGGTACAACGACATCGGCCACACCGAGGAGAAACATGACAATCGGGGCGAACAAAACAAGCATGATGAGGTCGTTTACGGCTACTTGAACCAGAGTGTAAGCCGGATCACCGTCGGTGAGATAGGACCATACAAACACCATGGCGGTGCAAGGGGCCGCGGCGAGGATGATGACCCCCGCGGTATAGCTCTTCGCCATCTCCGGATCGATCCAGACCGAGAAAACATGATGAAAAAAGACCCAGGCGAGGAAGGCCATGCTGAACGGCTTTACCAGCCAGTTGACGAATAACGTCACGAGGAGCCCTTTGGGCTTTTTTGCCACGCCACCGAGGGAGCCGAAATCGATCTTGAGCATCATCGGGAAAATCATCAGCCAGATGAGAATGGCGATCGGCACATTGACCTGCGATCCTTCACCGAACTCCATTTTGCTTAACGCCGCGATACCATCCGGCAGGAATTTGCCCAGGGCCACGCCAACGACCATGCAGATCAGCACCCACACCGTGAGAAACCGTTCAAAAACATTAAGCCTTTTAGGCTCTGAGGACGGCAGATTCTGCTCTGAAATTTTAGGGGCTTTTTTTGTCATAAAGAATTCCTTTCTGATTCATGTAATATTGACTTCGAAATATCTATAATGTTTCGTGAAACATCATATTATGCCATTTTTGCAACGGCATCAGAAAGCCACTGCTGAATTTTCTTCTTATCCGGCACACTGCCCACGGCAACGACCTTGCCGTTGATGATCAACGCAGGGGTTCCCATTACGCCATACCGGCCGATTTC
>DAOTJI010000002.1:1163-57039 GCA_035448625.1 Smithellaceae bacterium
CCCGTCTGTCGTCCTTCAACACTGATTTGAGAAACCTTGTTTTCCATTTATTCTATTCCTTAATATTCCTATAACGGAATACATCATGATCGTTTACATCCATGATGACGCTGAATATCCGGCAGTCTTTTTTCCATTTGATTCACCTTTGCGTCACCGGAGAGCCAGTGCCGGAGATTTCCCAAAAGCGTTGCCGCATAAGGATTTTCACTTCCATAATTCACAGAATAATAAACCCACAGGCCGTCCTTTGTTCCATTTACCAAACCGGCCTTTTCCAGCACCTTCATATGTTTGGACACCGCCGGCTGAGGAATAGACAAAAGCTCCTGGAGTTCGCAGACACATAAAGCTTTATTCTGTAATATCTTTATAATTCTGACTCGGTTCGGATCCGAAAGCGCTTTCATGATGTTTACAAAATCATCCATAAGCAAACTCCTTATATTCTTAATTTGGAATATAATATCATAGAAAAGCCCTGTCAAGTTGTATTTGGGAAGCCAGTCTGCAATCATTCTTTTTTTTGATTCTGAAGCATCTCGGTAATGCCCAGCGGATAGCCGCCCGCCAAGGCGGTTAGGTCGTCAACATAAGCCTCGCTCCAGTTGAAATAATGCTTTTCCGAGTAAAGACGAAGCCATGCGCGAACGTTCTGGGGCGGCAGATAATTTAAAGACACCACTTCCATGGGCAGAAGCTGCGCCTTCAGAAGCAGAAGTTCTTTTACCGGAAGAAAGTTTTCACAAACCGCGACAAACTGGAAATGATCTTCTTCGATGAGGCTGCGAAGAAATACGTTTTTCTGCCTCGTCAATCTTGCGATATTGTCAAAAACGATAATGGGTTTATGGCCGCGGAATGAAGTGGCGGCGATGCGGTAGCGCATCGATTTATAGCCCATTTTCGTCCCGGTTTTTCGAAATTGGCGGGAGATGCGGCCGTTGTTCAGGCGACGCCACCTGGGTTCGCTGCCGCTTGCATCTGATGGAAGACGCGAAAAATGGAAGCATTTCCGAGATCACGCACCATCGCGCCATGCTGCATGACTCGAAAAAACACATTACCGCCTATTCCAACGGCTTCCGCTGGGAGCTGCGCGGCACGGCGACCGCTCACGATATGGCCGCGATGATCGGCTGCGTCGGCTGGTGCAGCGGGTGGGAGCTGCTCTTTCGGATTCTGGATCATGATGAACCAACAAGAAACGATTGACCTCGTTCTGAAATTTTTGACGAGGGATACTCGTGTTCGCAAATCGTTTTGCCGCCCTTTTTGATCGATTCGGGCTGGATCAAGAAACGGCGAAAATAATGTCTTCCATTTTCGGCGGAGAGATGGGCAGGCTGCGGGAAAAACGCGGCGCACTCGCCGGTGCATTCATGGTTCTGGGACAGGCCTGCGGCAACACTGATCCCAAGGATAAGGGAACTAAGCTTGCCGTCCATTTGAAGGTGCGTGAACCCAAAGAAGCCTTCGAGAAAAGACACGGCACAAGCCAATGCCGGGTATTATTGAAAAAGTGCACCACACAGGCGAAACGATTTGACTAAGCAGCGCATATGCTTTATTGAATGCAAGCATGAAAAAAGTGGGGTTCATCTGTGATTTGTATCCTTAGGATCTTTACGGTCTTTTGCTGTCTTGCGTTGTTCATGTTTCAGGGAATTTCCCACGGCCGGGAACTTTTAATTTTCGCGGGCGCGGCGAGCAAACCGCCGACCGAGGAAGCGGCCAAAGCGTTTGAAAAAAAGATGGGCGTCAAAGTTTATCTGACCTTCGGGGGATCGGGGTTTGTTTTATCCCAGATGGCGCTCGCCGGACAGGGAGATATTTACTTTCCCGGTTCTTCGGATTACATGGAGGTTGCCAAGAAAAAGGGTCTGGTCTATCCGGAAACGGAAAAGTATGTCGTTTATCTTGTACCGGCCATTAATGTGCAGAAGGGCAACCCCAAAGGGATCAAAACGCTCACCGATCTTACGAAACCCGGCCTTCGTGTGGCGATCGCCAACCCCGAAGGGGTTTGTGTCGGCCTCTATGCCGTCGAGATTATCGAAAAAAACTTATCGCCGGAGCAAAAGACGGTCTTCCGGCGGAACCTCGTAAACTACACCGAAAGCTGCGAGAAGACGGCGACCGCCGTTTCCTTGAAGGCTGTGGACGCCGTCATCGGTTGGAAAGTCTTTGGACACTGGGATCCGGCGCGGATCGAAACCATCCCGCTTCAAAAACACGAAATCCCCCGCATCGGCTATATTCCCATTGCCATATCGAAGTACACCAAAGACAAAAAGCTCGCCCAAGATTTTATTGATTTTATCGCTTCCGGCGAGGGAAAGGCGTTTTTCAGAAAATATCGTTACTTCATGAGTCCGGAAGAAGCGTCAGCCTGGATCGGCGAGGTCAAACCGGTGGGCGGTCAGTACCTGGTTCCCAAAGAATGGACGAGGAAATGAGCTTCAAAAGTCTAACCATCGCGATTGCCGTTTCCGTTTTCGTGATTTATACGGTGCTGATTCTATCTCTCTTTTATTTCTTTTCGGGGTCCCTGTTCATCGAAACGCTTTTTTCCGAACGGACGCTTTTTTCCCTGCGCCTGAGCGTCCTCACCGCCACCTTGGCTACAATCGTGTCCCTGGTCTTTGCCATTCCATCCTCCTACGCTCTTTCGCGCTACGATTTTTTCGGCAAGCGCTTAATCGACACCCTGCTGGAGCTCCCCCTGATTGTCTCTCCCGTCGCCCTGGGGGCGATGCTGCTCATTTTTTTCAACACGCCCGCCGGGGAAATGATTCAGGAGCGATCGACTCAAATTGTCTTTACGATCTACGGCATTCTTCTGGCCCAATTCATAACGACGGTAGGGGTCGCCATCCGACTAATGAAAGCGGTTTTGGACGAGATTCCGAAAAAGTACGAAGAGATGGCCTGGATCCTGGGCAGGTCACACTGGAATACTTTTTTTACGGTGGTTTTGCCGTTGAGTAAAAAAGGCATTCTTTCCTCCGCCGTTCTGACGTGGGCCAAGGCGCTGGGCGAGTTCGGGGCGACCATCACGATTGCGGGCTCCATGGCAATGAAGACGGAAACCCTTCCGGTTGCCATTTTCATGCGTCTGGCCGGCGCGGACATTCAGGGAACGGTGACACTGGTTTTGATTCTGATCGGCATCGGGCTGGGCATTCTCTTCGGCGTGCGGCTTCTGACGGATAAAGCGTAATTCGGCAAACGAAGGACCACCGGCATCGGCACGGTTCCCGGCCCTGGACGACAGCATGACGGAGCGCCCTTCGCAGACCTTCTATGGCCGGCTGAAATGTTCCGCCCGTACCCGGTGATACTGCAAAACCGCGGCCATCGCCCGAGCGGCGCGCTCGGGATCCTGATAAATGGGAATCGCGCGGTCCAGCAGGTAACGTACCATCCCCTCCTGAAGGCTGCGGTAGGTAAATCCGACAATCGGCTTGTCCGGATGCCGTTGGACCAGGCTGCAAAAAGCCTCCGCATGATCGATGAGCATCTTGTCCCGGGTTTTTGGAATCTCCACTTCGGGAACGCCCATTTCTCTCAAAATGCGATCGACAAAAATTCCGGGAGACAGGAAATACATCAGCAGCATATCCGCATTCGGGTCATCGAGCAGAAGATCCGGAATATTGAAAAAACTTTCGGCCGAATTCAGGCTGTAGGTCAGATCGAGCGGGTTCGCTGTGCTTGCGGTGCGGGGAATCATCGGCTGAAGTTTTTCCACGGTTTGGGCCGAAAGCGGCGGCAACCGGAGCCCCGCCCGCCCGCAGGCATCGGCCGCCGTGGCGCCGGGACCGCCGGAATGCGTCTGAATGATCACGCGGTTGCCCCTGGGCTTCGGGAGCGTTCCCAAGGCCAGCGCGTAGTCGAACATTTCCGTGAGGCTCTGCGCCCGAAGGATGCCGCACTGCCGAAATATGCCGTCATAAATTTCGTTGGGCCCTGACAGGGAACCTGTGTGGGAGCGGCCCGCGTGCCTGCCTGCCTCGGACCCGCCCACATACAAGGCCACGATAGGTTTATGCCGCACGATATGTTTTGCCGTTTTGACAAAGGCATCCCCGCGGGTAATGCCCTCGATATACAGTGTTACGACTTTCGTGTGAGGGCAGGCACCCAGGTATTCCAGACAATCGACGATGTCGATATTGGCTTCATTTCCCACGCTCATCGCCGCGCTGAATCCCATTCCGTGGCGATGCAGATAATCAAACATCTGGGTGATAAAACTCCCGCTCTGGGACGCCAAACCCACAAAACCGGGAGAACCTTCCGTCGTGAGAGTTGTCGGATTGAGTTTGAGGTAGGGATTGGCAATCCCCAGACAGTTCGGCCCGAGAAAACGGATGCCGTATTGCCGGGCGACGTCTTCCAGTTCCTTTTGCAGCGCGGCACCTTCAGGGCCCGCTTCGCGAAATCCCCCCGAAACGATGATGGCGTGCCGGATGCCTTTTTTGCCGCATTCTTCCATCGTACGGCAGACGATAGCCGTCGGCAGAACGATCACGGCCAGATCCGGCACCTCCGGCAGATCCAGAACGCTTCGGTATGCCGTGAGCCCGCGCACCTCTTTCTCCTTTTGATGAACGGGATACATTTTGCCTTCATACCCCAGCGCCTGCACGGAGGAAAGCATCATCGACCCCATGCGCAGAAAATTGTTGGACGCCCCAAAAAAAGCGATGCTTTTCGGATTGACAATGGAATACAATGGACTCTCAGCAATGGATTTGATCATTTTTCTCCTTTCGGATCGCGGTTCGAGTATTGCGGGATTTTCCTGAAAAAAAGGACTCCTCCTCAAGATCAGGGCACACCTCCAAATATTGTCGTAGTCCTTACCAGATCATTCCCCTCAATTCAAGAAGCCCTGAAGAACGGCGATAAAAAGGGCCGCTTTATGCAAGGACAAAGCGACCCCTCGTTGAATCCAATGATCTTCTGAAGCCCGAAAATCAGTCCAGGACAACCATAACGCGGCATTTCTGCAGGAAGGCCAGGTTCTGTTTCGCGGCGCGGATCGTTTTGGCGTCATTGTTGCTGATGACAAATTCCGACATGCCGGCGCCTTGAGCACGGATTGCCTTCACGGTCAGCGGCATGTTGGTCACCCGGGCGTTGCTTTGCGCGGAGGTCAGATCACGGGCATAACCGCAGATGCCCTGCTGCATGGCGTAGGTTTTGTTCACGATCAGCGTCCCGTAAACTTCAGAACCGTTTTCATCGAAAACTTTGGGAGACATGGCCGGACGAGCCTGCAGGCCGCGGCCGTCGATCACCAGACCGGTATATTCTTCATCCTTTGGCGCGGACTTTTTGGAAAAAGGCACTGGCTTATGCTCCCGGTCATCCTTTTTATCATCGGCGATAGCCTTGGGAAGAACGGCCCTGGCAACCCCTGAAAGCGGCATACGCACGGTTACTTCCACGGTTCCATCCGACAGGTACTCCTTTTTCACAATCTGCGCGCCCTTCACCATGCCGGAAACCGCCGTCTGGATCACGTCGCTCTCCACTGCGAAATCCTTGACGGTCGTCTGTGAATCGATCTGAACGCCCTGCACGGTTTCCAGCAGGTTTCTGAAGGCATCCACCTGGGCCGCACGCAACGCCATAGGCCGCGCCTGCGGTTTTCCATAAAAGCGCTCGGGTGGTGCACCCGTTCCCACGGCTTCGATGTACCCGTCCTCGTAGTTGATCAGTCCCTTATCCCCCACCTGATTGGTTACCTTGGACTCAATAATTTTTGTCCAATCCGACATGCCGACCTTGCCCTCCTGGGCAAAAACAACGCAGGCGCACAGAAGAAGCGCACCGACCGCAAGAAAAATTCCCGCTTTACGCAGTCTATTCATAATGAACCTCCTTATGTTTAACAGGACTGTTTTTTTTTTGCTGAACCCGGGCGCTTTATACCACAGTTTTCGCCAAAAAATGACTTTTTTCCGCCGGCGCACAATCATCCAATCCCGGCCCCGATCAACCATCGTCAGCGAAACAAGAAAACCGCCATGAAACAACATCACAAAGTGATTGAAAAATGAACCGCTTTCCATTACAAATCCGCTCATGATCCTCATTGGCGAAAAATCGGGAAAATGGTTGCCCGGAATAGGCGTTCTGCTTGCTCTTACGGCCCTTCTGTCTCTTGCCGCCTGCGCGACGCGCACCGCCGTGACGAACCGGTCGGCGCTTGATGCACAAGCCGCCCGGATGGAAAACACCGGGCAGATTCTTCTGGTGACGGACGAAAGCTTTCTTTTCCTGACTTCCTATAAGATTTATCCCCTGGAAAAGACGGATTCCTCCTGGCGACAGGCCATGAAACCCATAGACGCCGTCATCGGCAAAAACGGTTTCGCGCCGCAAGGCGAAAAACGGGAAGGGGACGGGCGCACACCTTCAGGGCTCTTCCGGCTGAAAATCGCTTTTGGTTATCCGCCGTCCGCTCCCACCCAAATGCCTTACCTTCAGATTCTGGAGGACGACTTGTGGATCGACGACCCGAACGATCCGGATTACAATCGCCTGATCAAGAAAAACCAGACGAAGGCCGCCTCCTACGAAAGAATGAAGCGCGATGACGATCTCTACAAATACGGGATCGTGATTGAATACAACACGGACCCGGTCATCAAAGGACTCGGCAGCGCGATTTTCCTGCACGTCTGGGCTGGCGCGAATTCCACGACGGCCGGATGCGTCGCGGTATCGGAAGATGATATCCTGAAGATTCTCGGCTGGTTGAATCCCATGAAAAATCCCATGATGTTCATCAACCCTGAGGAACTGTAAGTGAAGGAGGTTTTTTCATGAAGTTAAAATTATCTGCGATTGTCCTGCTGGCTGCAATTCTGTTTTCCGCCGGAGGGCCTCCCGTGTCCTTTTGTGAAGAGGCCATGCCCAACACCTTTGTTCACATCGAGGAAATCATCCCCGACGCTCTGCTGGATGTCCGATATTTTACCGAGCACAATTTTCTGGGCGTCAAAGTGGAAGGCTACCTTGCGCCCACGTGCATCCTGACCCGTCCGGCCGCAGAGGCTCTGGCCCGGGTTCAGAAAGACCTCGCGCCTTTTGGCATGACCATCAAGATCTATGACTGCTACCGTCCGCAAATGGCGGTCGACCACTTTGTGCGCTGGGCGAAAGATATCAACGACACCAGGACCAAGAAAGAATTTTACCCCACGGTGGACAAACGCCATCTTTTCCGCGACGGCTACATCGCCGAGCGCTCCGGCCACAGCCGGGGGAGCACGGTGGATCTGACCCTTGTGCCGCTGCCGGCCCCGATACAGCCCGCTTACAAAACCGGTGATCCCCTCAAGGAGTGTTATCTGCCGGCCGGTGTTCGTTTTGCGGACAATTCTTTGGATATGGGCACGGGCTTCGACTGCTTCGGAGAGCTGTCCCATCCCGAAAACAAAGACATCGGTCCGCAGCAGAGAGCCAACCGCCTCCTTCTGAAGACGTTGATGGCAAAACACGGCTTCCGGAACCTGCCCGAAGAGTGGTGGCACTTCACACTCAACAACGAACCTTATCCCGACAAGTATTTCAACTTTCCGGTGAAGTAAAGACATGAAAATCCATCCGCCGCCGTTTCTGAAATCTTACGGGTTTTCGATTCTGCTCATCGCCTCGATTGTTTTCGGTGCTATTCTCGGCATGGCCTTTCAGAAGGACGCCGCCCGGCTCAAACCGCTGGGCGATTTGTTTTTACATCTGCTTTTCACCGTCATTGTGCCTCTTGTGTTCTTTTCCATCGCCTCCACCGTCGCTTCCATGACCCATCTCAAGCGTCTTGGGAAAATCCTCCTGATCATGATTCTGGTTTTTGTGATCACCGGCTTGATCGCCTCGGCGGTCATGATGGTCGCCGTCATTTTCTTTCCGCCCGCCTCGGGCGTAAAATTTTCCCTGCCCGCGGGCGAAGGGCTGCAGCAGTTCAAAGCCGCCGAGCAGATCGTCCGGGCCTTTTCGGTCCCTGACTTTCCCGATCTGTTATCCAAAAATAACATGCTGGCCCTGATCATCTTTTCCATGCTGGTCGGAGTGGCTGCGTCCGCCGCGGGCGAAAAGGGAAAAGACTTCACGAGGTTTCTCACCTCGGCCAACACGGTCATGATGAAGCTGATCTCCTTCATTATGTACTATGCGCCGATCGGCCTGTGCGCCTATTTCGCTTACCTGGTCGGCGTTTTCGGCCCGGAGCTTCTGGGCTCCTACGCGCGGGCGATGGCTGTTTACTATCCGACGGCCTTGTTATACTTCTTCATTGCTTTTACTTTTTACGCATACCTCGCCGGGCGCTCCCGTGGCGTCAAATCATTCTGGAGCCACATCATTCCCCCGTCCGTCCTGGCGCTGGCCACCGGCAGTTCCATGGCAACCATTCCCGCCAATCTGCAAGCCGCTGAAGAAATCGGCGTGCCGAAAGATATCAGCGAAGTCGTGATTCCCATCGGCGCGACCATGCATATGGAGGGATCGTGCCTGGCCGCTGTTTTGAAGATTGCCTTTCTCTTCGGGATTTTTCAAATGCCCTTTACCGGCGTCGATACGATTCTAACCGCTCTGGGTATCGCGCTTTTGACCGGCGTGGTGGTCAGCGGTATTCCCGGCGGCGGCACGATCGGCGAGCTCTTGATTTTGTCCCTGTGCGGTTTTCCTCCCGAAGCGTTTCCGCTCATCACCATGATCGGCACGCTGGTGGACGCGCCGGCCACCATGGTCAACGCCGTCGGCGACAATGTCTCCAGTATGATGGTTGCCCGTGTGCTGGGAGGGAAAGAGTGGATGGACGGTTGAGCCTTTCAGGCCCGCAGGTTGTAAAAGGTTAATCGAATGGCTGTCTTATCGTTTTTACGAACGCATATCTTTTTGAATTTCGGTCACTTCTTTTTTTACCTTTTGATACGCTAAAAAGCTGTGCAAAAACCAGCCGAAGACAAAACCGAACGCCAGGACAAAGAAAATAAGCAGGGCAAGAGACAGGGAAATTTCCCAGAAAAAAATACTGACCGTCACGGCCGACACGTTCTGGATAACGAAGACGACGGCCAGACAGGCAACCACGATGAGCCCTATGATCTTAAAATTCATCTCAAAACCTCCCGGGAACAGATAACTGTTTGTTTAATGAACCACCATCGAGCAACCGCAAGCAAATTACGGTATATACACAGCAAACGCAACCAAATTTTATCCATCAAAGGCAAAGAAACCCCGCGGCTTTCGACCGCAGGGCTTCTTTCAACTTACCGTCTATCTTTTCTTTTTGCTATGAGCCATGAGCTTTGAGCTTTTCAGCATCGACCATACGCCGTGACAGGTCTGAAGACCCTTACTTCCGTTTACTTGTCGCTCATTGCTCGTTGCTTTTCCCTTCGCCTTTTTTAGAACGTCAGCGTCAGCTTGTTGATAACCAGGAAATCGTCGTTCAACTCATTGTTGGCGACCAGGTTGGCTTTGTAGTACTTACCGGTGAACCAATAGCCCGCGCCCACCATATAGGACAGGTTATTGGTGATTTTGTAGGTTGCGGTCAAATCCATTTCCCATCCATAATCATTGTAAAGATAGGTTGCAGGTTTCTTATCGGCGTTGGCATAGGATACAGAGGCCATGACATCCAACTTTTCGGTCGGCTTCACGCCGCCCCGGAACTGGAAGAACCAGGCGTTCGCCATCAAACCAGTGTCGGAGCTGGTTCCATAGCCCGTGAGATTGCCGGCCCATTTGGCCCGGTCGTAATAACTGAACATGAGGAGGCAGGGATTCCAGTCGCGTCCGCTGTTGATGAGCCCGCCTTCCGTTTTGTCGTTTGATCCCGGATCGTCGCCGGACACGTAGGCAATGCTGCCGCCCGCGTAAAACATACCGAAATTGGCTGTCGCGTCAAGATAGGCGGAGATGTTTTCCAGTGTCACCTTGTCCACACCAGCCACTTTGACCACGCCATCCTCATACTTGTCCGTACCGTTGAGGTAATTGAATTCAGCCTGCACAGACACAGGGCCGAATTTAGCCATCAGATACGGCGTGAAGAGGAAATAAGTTCTTCTGTAACTGCCGTTCGCCGCGGGAACCGCAGGCGGTCGTGTGTTGGCATAATTGTAATAGTTGATATTCAGACCGGCGCGGCCATTTTCCCAGTTGTAAATACCTTCGAGGTGATAGACGTCATTGTCCGAATCGGCAAAAGCGGCCGTTGCAGGGGGAACAGGATTAATAGCTGTCTTGCTGTTCTCTTTGACCTTCGAAATAGAAGCCCACACATTGATCGGACCGAACATTCTGTTGAACCGGATTCTTGCCTGCGGTGCACTGCTATTGCCGAAAATCGTACCCGTGCTTCCATAGTTCATGTAACCAACCAGAAACGTGCCGATGGCTGACTTGTAATCGATGTAAACCCAGTCAATGGCGATGTTTTCATTTTCCGCCGTGGTCCCCGCGGAATCGGCTGCAAGCGCTGTGCCTGGATTGCTTCTGGTTGCGCCCCAGGCTCTCTCCATCGCGTCTAAACGCGTGATCAATTTCAGGCCGGGGGTAACCGTGAAATCCGTTCTGGCCCTTAATCTTTGGTAATAAAAAGCCGTGCTCGGGTTTCCACCCGTCGTGGTTTTGGTAAAGTTTGTTTTATCCAGATACATCCCACCCGCGTAAAACTCGCCGCTTAACTTGACCTCAACGGCCATCGCTGTCGAGCTGAAGGCGACGATCAGTCCCAGTGACAGCAAAACCAACCAAAATCTCTTCATTTTTAACCTCCTAAATCATATGATGATATTATCCAAACATTCGATATTGTTGATCATTATCATTCAGCATTTGAAGTCATTATCAAATGCATCACAAATGACATTAGCGTTAATGCCTATGTCAATTATGACTGGCGGGTTTTTAGCATTTGCAAATGTTTTTGTAAAGGAAATATTATGATTTTTTGTAATAATAAGTAATATTTTGATATAAATCAAGGCAATGTACAAAAAAAGGGAGGCAGGAAACGGTGGCAACCCTTCCCTGTCTCCCTTAAAGCCGACAGCCTTCAGTCTTCAGCGTAATCCCCTCTGTCCCATGACCTGCCGTTACAGCGGAATGTTGTTGTGTTTCTTCTCCCGCCTTGTTTCTTTTTTGTTCCGCAGGGCCTCCAGCAGAACGACGATGCGCTTGCGTGTCTGGCTGGGCAAAATCACTTCTTCGATGGCGCCCAGCGATGCGGCGTAGTAGGGATTGTTGAATTTTTCCTCGTAGTCCGCGATCAGTTCGGCGCGTCTGGCCTCCGGGTCTGCCGCCGCTTTGATTTCTGCGCGGTGAATGATGTTGCAGGCGCCTGAAGCCCCCATCACGGCGATTTCCGCTGTCGGCCAGGCCATGACGTAATCCGCCCCCAACTGCTTACAGCACATGCCGATATAGGACCCGCCGTAAGCCTTGCGCGTGACGACGGTGATCTTCGGCACCGTGGCTTCCGAATAGGCGTGCAGCAGTTTTGCGCCGTGGCGGATGATACCCGCCCATTCCTGGTCCGTGCCGGGCATGTAGCCGGGAACGTCGGAGAACGTAAGCAGCGGAATATTGAAGGCGTCGCAGAAACGGATAAAGCGCGACGCCTTGTCCGAAGCGTTGACGTTGAGAACGCCTGCATAAGACAGAGGATTGTTGGCGATGACCCCCACGGGCCGGCCCATGATGCGGATCAGGGCGACGATGATGTTCGGCGCCCAATTCGCGTGAAGCTCAAACCATTCGCCGTTGTCGGCAACCGATTTGATGATGTTTTTCATGTTGTAGGCGCGCGACGCTTTGTCGGGAATAATCTTGTTGAGCTCGGGGCACTCCCGGTCCGGCGTGTCCGTGGACTCCCTGACCGGCAGCGGCGAATGACAGCTGTCCGGCAAATAGGACAGAAGCATTTTGATTTTATCGATGCAGTCTGTATCGTTTTCCGTTACGACATGGCAGACGCCGCTCTTCGAGGCATGTGCCATCGCGCCTCCCAGATCTTCCTGCGAAACTTCTTCCCCGATCACCGCCTTGATGACGTCCGGCCCCGTGATGTACATGTAAGACGTGTTCTTCACCATGAAAATCCAGTCGGTAAGCGCCGGAGAATACACAGCGCCGCCCGCCGTCGGTCCCATAATCGCGGTAATCTGGGGGATATAACCGGAGGCCAGCGTATTGCGGTAGAAGATACCGCCGTAGCCTTCAAGAGACGGAACGCCCTCCTGAATGCGCGCCCCGCCGGAATCGTTGATGGAAATGAACGGCTTTTGCGCGTCGAGCGCCAGGTCCATGACCTTCCAGATTTTTTTGGCGTGCATTTCTCCCAGGGTTCCGCCCGCGCTGGTAAAATCCTGCGCGGCCGCGAAGACAACCCGGCCGTTGACCTTGCCGAAGCCCGTAATGACGCCGTCGGCGGGAATTTCTTTTTTATCCATACCGAAAAGGGTTGCGTGGTGTTTGACAAAAAGCTGCACTTCCTGAAAACTGTCTTTATCAAACAACCGGTCCAACCGTTCGCGGGCCGTGAGCTTCCCTCCTTCATGCTGCTTCTGCACCTGCTTCGCGCCGCCCATTTGCACCAGGGACTGCACCCTGGCTTCAAAATCACGGATCTTTTCTTCCGTCGTCGTCTGTCTGATATCGTCCCCCATAGCGAATCTCCTTCGTGATCTTTTGAATCCATTGATCGTTTCCCGTTTTTATCTTGACCGGGCTTCGGGCCTACGTTAGGATCGCTCACGGAGAATTAACGGCCCGGCTCTGCGTTTTGGAAACGTCGGAGAAGTGCTTAACCTTTTTGAAGCAAACTGGCAAGCCTGATTTGTACAAGATGCGCAACTTCAAAATGATTCTCGAATATGACGGAGCGGCCTACTGCGGCTGGCAAAGACAGCTCAACGGACTTTCCCTTCAGCAGGTCGTGGAAGAGGCGCTGGCGCGCATCATCGGCGAAAGCGTGACCGTCATCGCGTCGGGAAGAACGGACGCAGGTGTGCATGCCGTGAATCAGGCGGCCAGCTTCCGGTCGCACTCCCTCCTCCCGGCCAACAAAATATTTCTGGGCGTCAACAGTGTTTTGCCGGATGACATTGTTGTGAAGGATTTGCAGGAAGCTCCGCCGGACTTCAACGCGTTGAAAGACGCAAAAGGAAAAGTCTACCTGTACCGCATTCGAAATCAGCGCCTGCGACCCGCGCTGGAGCGCCAATATGTCTGGCATGTGCGCTATCCGCTGAATCTTGACCGCATGCGACAGGCCGCGTCGCGGCTCATCGGGGAGCATGATTTTTCGTGCTTTTGCGCGACAGGCTGTGATATTAAGGATCGCGTAAGGCTCCTCACGGTCTGTGCGATCGACACTCCGGAGAACGGCCTGATGGAAATCACGCTTGAATCCAGCGGCTTTTTGCGCCATATGGTACGCAACATCGTCGGCACGCTGGTGGATGTGGGCCGGGGAAAGATCCTGCCTGAACGCATCCCGGAGATTCTCGCATCACGCGACCGGAAACAGGCGGGAACGGCCGCACCCGCCTGCGGTCTATTTTTGAAGGAGGTCATCTACTGAACCATGAAAGTGCTGTTACTCGGACACAAGGGGATGCTGGGAAATGATCTGATGGCTCAATTCAGGCATCGGCATGACGTCATCGGCATGGACAGAGAGGAAATCGACATCACCCGCGCCTCCGAATGCCGCAGGGCCGTGGCCGAAACCGAACCCCAGCTCGTCATCAACGCCGCCGGCTACACCAATGTGGACGCCTGCGAAACCGCCAAGGAAGAATGCTTTGCGGTGAACGCCGAAGCGGTCAAAAACATCGCCCAAGCCTGCCGGGACGGCAATATTCCCCTGATTCATTACAGCACGGACTACGTTTTTGACGGAAACGCGAATCATCCTTACACGGAAGAAGATCCCTGCAATCCGATCAACACCTACGGCGCATCCAAACTGGCGGGCGAGCACCATCTACGCCGCCTCACGGACAATTTTATTCTGATCCGAACCGCCTGGCTTTACGGCGCAAAGGGGAAAAATTTTGTTCAGGCCATTCTGGAGCGGGCCAGGGAGACGGGCAGACTGACGGTCGTCGACGATCAGATGGGTTCGCCTACCTGCACGCGCGACCTGGCGGCAGCGACGGAGCTTCTGGTGGATAAAAACGCCCGCGGCATTTTCCATGTAACCAACCGCGGCTGCTGCACCTGGTACGATTTTGCGCGCAAAATCCTGAAGGAGGCCCGCCTGGATCAAGTCGAATTGTCCCCCATGAAAACCGGCGAACTACAGCGGGCGGCAAGACGACCGGCATACAGCGTGCTCGACATGCACAAGTTCGTGGCCGCAACCGGCAAGACCATGCAGCCCTGGCAGCTCGCCTTTTCGGATTACTATGCGTTCATCACCAGCAGGACCTGCTTAAGCCCGCCGGGAGCCGCTTGAAGCATCCGGCACAGGCGCTTTCAGCGCGGCAAATCCGCGAAAGAATTTTAAAATGAATTCCGGCCGGACGTATGATATAATTACAAACAATCTCGTCAGGATGGAGGTTTGACCGTGCGAAAAATATTCAAAGTCGTCTTTTGGATTCTGATTCCGGCCGCGGCTCTGTTGCTGCAGGGCTGCCTCGTCTCCACGCCATCCACACTGATCACACCGGAAGTCCGGTCGATGTTTGAAGGGGAATACAAAGTAGATCCCTACATGAAAAAACATGTTCCCCTTTACGTCGCCGTCCTGCCCTTTGTCGATCTGTCCGGCAGCAAGGAGGGGGGAAACGCCATGCGCAAAGGCTTCTATAACCATTTCAGCTCCCTTCCCTTCAAAGACATGGAACTGTATAAAGTGGATGACCTCCTGGCAAAGGCGGGCTTGACCGACCCGGAAGCCATCCGTAAAACCCCTCCGCAGAAGCTGGGCGAAATTCTGGGCGTTGACGCCGTTGTTTTCGGAGAGGTTTCCGATTTTGACAAATATTTCGCGATCCTCTATTCGCAGGTTGCCGTGGGCGCGGAAGTGAAGATGTACGATGCGAAAACCGGCAATTTTCTGTGGAGCGGCAAGCACAAGGTGCGCAAACATGAAGGCGGCATCTCCACGAACCCGGTCGGCATTATCGCCACGGTGATCGCGACCGCCCTGAATGTCCGCGACATTCAGCTCCTGCGCGCCAACGATGATCTGTTCCGCGATATGGTCAAAACCATTCCCACACCGTCTCTGGCCCAGGCTAAACGTCCTCCGGTCATCACCCTTTTAACGCAGGATACAAAAGGCCAGCCGAAAAAAGCGGGCGATGAAATCAAGGTGGTCATCATGGGGACCTCCGGCATGCAGGCGTATTTCGACATCGGCCAATATCGCAAACGCATTGAAATGCAGGAAGTCGAACCGGGCGGTTATTACGGCGTTTACAAAGTGGTGCCGGGTGACAATATTGAAAAAGCCGTCGTGACCGGATATCTGACCGATGATTCCGGCAATACCGCTCAATGGGTGGATGCCATCGGATCCGTCACGCTGGATACAACGCCTCCCGAAAAACCCGCTGAAGTCAAAGCCATGGGGCGCAACAAACTGGTCGAATTACGCTGGAACAAAAATACCGAGGCGGACCTGGCCGGATATCTTATTTACCGTTCCGATACCCCCCTGTCCGGCTACAGCCCAATCGGCAAAACGGAGCTGAACGAGTATAAAGACAAGAATGAAAATCTGATCAACTCCAGAATATATTATTACCGGATCACCGCTTTGGATTTTGCCGGCAACGAAAGTGCGATGAGCCAGACGGAAGGCATGCCGGTTGCGCCGGGGCCGACGCCTGTTTCCGGTAATATTGAAGCGGAAACAACCTGGTATTCCGGCGCCAGTCCCTACATTTTAGAGGCGGATGTCATTATTAAAGACAAGGCGCTTCTAACCATCGAACCGGGAACGGAAATTCGATCCAAAGGCGGAGCGCTGATTGTTGAAGGGCGGCTCTTCGCCAAAGGCGACAACGAGCGGATTATTCGTTTCGACTCGCTATCCGACGACAAGCCCTGGCCCGGCATCACCTTTGCCAACGTCAAAGACCGTGAAAACAAGCTGGCGTTCGTCCGCGTGCGCAATGCGCAGACAGCCGTCCTTTGTCAGGCCTCTTCGCCTAGCATAGAAAATTCAGAGTTTACACAAAATATGGATGCCATCCGGATTTCGGGGGCGTTCTCCAAACCCCTCATCCGCAAGAACACGCTTTATAAAAACAGAGGGATCGCCATCTCGGCCAGTGATGAGGCTGCGCCGCGGATTCTGGAAAATACCATCCAGGAAAACGGAAAAACCGGTTTAATGGTGCAATCGGCTGCGGGGGAAATAGAGCACAACACCATTACCCGAAACCAGAATAGCGGCATCGTCGTTGAAGGCTCTCAGGCCCTCATATGCCAGAACAATCTGGTCGATAACCAACCATACAATATGTCGGGCCGGATGACCGGGTCGCCGGCAAAAGCCCTGGACAATTGGTGGGGTAGCGCGAAGATGGCGGACATCCTGGCCGGAATACATGGCCGTGTTGATGTTCGTTCCGCGCTGGACGCTCCCTGGCCGCAAGGCAAGAGTCTGGCCATGACGATACTGGAAAAAAATCTTCAAACGTCAATTCATTCTGATTCTTATCTGATTTTGCTCAACAGCCCCTACCGCGTGACGAAGGATGTGGTCGTCGATGGCGGTGCAACCCTCTATATCGAACCGGGCGTTGTCTTGGAATTTGAACAGAAAACTTCCCTTATTGCTAAAAACGGCGGCATCATCGCGAAGGGAACCAGGGAGAAACCGATCACTTTTACCGCCGCCTCTTCTTCGCCGGCTCCGGGATTCTATGTCAGCGCCGTGCGCTTTTCCGAAGCCACCAAAGTCAACAGCGCTTTTGCCTACTGCATCGTAAAGTACGCGACAACCGCTTTTGATATTTACACGGGATCGCCCGAAATCTCCCACAGCTACATCGCGCACGCCTCGCAAAACGCCGTATACTGCCGCAAAGACGCTACACCGGTGATCTCTTATAATACATTTGCGGACAATCATGGCGAAGGCGCGATTACGTGCGTCGGCTCGGCCAATCCCAGAATCTTTCAAAACAACTTCACCGGCAACACGGTGGCCATTCAGAGTTTTTCGTCGATTTACATTGACGCCCGCAACAACTGGTGGGGCGCTTCGCCTCCCGATCCTAAAATCTTCTGGGGAGAAAACATCAACACAAAGCCTTGGCTGGAAAAGGCAAATCCGGAGGCTTTTACGGAAAGAGATTGACACCCGAAGGTTATTTTCCTATAGTCCCGCTCATTCAACAACGGGGTGTTCCGGGTGATCTATTTCCGCAATGTCAGTTTGTCTTTTCTGGACAAGCAGCTGTTTGACCGGATAAACTGGACCGTTCATCCGAAAAGCCGCATCGGCCTGGTGGGCGACAATGGAGCGGGCAAAACGACCCTTTTTCGTGCCATCCTCGATGAGGTGCGCCTCGACAACGGTCTGATCGAAATCCCCGGCCGGAAGCAGAAAAAGATCGGTTATCTCCCACAGGATCTGGTCGAGTTGGAGGCGACGGGCCTCATCGAATTTCTTCGCAGGAAAAGCGGCATCGCCGGGCTGGAGGAGGACCTCCGCAGCCTGGAGCGGCAAATGGCCCAGGTTCCCTCCTCTGCACGCGAATCCAAAGAACTCTCCCGCCGCTATGCGCAAACCACCGCCGAATTTTCCGCCCGCGACGGATACGCTTTTGAAGCCAGGGCCAAACAGATCCTCAAGGGGTTCGGCTTCCAGCCGCGGGATTTTGACAAAACCTGCGATGTGTTTTCCGGCGGCTGGAAAATGAGGATTCTCTTGACCTCCATCCTGCTGGCCCGGCCGGACATCATGCTGCTGGATGAACCGACCAACCACCTCGATACGGAAAGCATGGAGTGGCTGGAAAGCTACCTGAAGGACTACCCCGGAACCATTCTGGTCGTGTCCCACGATCATTTTTTCCTGGACAAGATCGCCACGCAGATCGCGGAACTGGCCAGCGGCCGCATTCACCTCTATCCGGGCAACTATACCCGTTACCTGTCCGAAAAGGGGCGGCGGCTCGATGCGCTGAAAAAGGAAATGGAGCTGCAAAAAGCGCAGATCAAAAAAATCGAGGGTTTTGTGGAGCGGTTCCGCTACAAGGCCACCAAAGCTTCGCAGGTGCAAAGCCGAGTCAAAATGCTGGAAAAATTTAAAAACCTTCAAATGGAAGGCCCCGCCAAAAGCGTCGTCATGAAATTCCCGGAAGGCAAAAAAAGCGCGAAGGAAGTGGTCACGGTTTGCCATCTGGGACATGCCTATGGAGACCTGACGGTTTTTTCCGGTTTGAATTTTTCGCTTTTCCGGGGCGACAAGGTGGCCTTTGTCGGAGTGAACGGATCGGGCAAATCCACGTTATCTCGCCTTTTGAGTCTTTCCGAAAAACCCGCCCGCGGATCGGTAAAATACGGAGAAGGGGTCACCATGGCCTTTTTCTCTCAGGAAAGTTCCCAGAATCTGAATTATGAAAACACCATTTGGGAAGAAGTGCGATCGGTTCCTACGTCCGCCGACGACCAGAACAAGCGCAACCTGCTGGGAGCGTTCCTTTTCTCGGGAGACGACATTTTCAAGTCCGTCAGCGTCCTGTCCGGCGGAGAAAAATCACGCCTGGCGCTTTTGAAAATCATGCTGCTCGATACCAACTTCCTGGTGCTGGATGAACCGACCAATCATCTGGACATCAGGACCAAAGACGTTTTTCAAAACGCTCTGCTTCATTATTCCGGCACAGTGGCCATTGTTTCCCACGACCGTTACTTTCTGGATCGTCTGGTCAACCGGGTCTTTGAACTCAAGGATGGAGCGATTACGGATTACGCGGGCAATTATTCCTACTTTATTGAAAAGCGCGCCCAGGGAGCAGTGGAGGCGGATTCGAATCACAAACGGGAAGAAGGGACGCCGGGGAAAAAGGCTTCCCTGAAGGATCAGAAGAGGCTTGAAGCCGAGGAGCGCAACCGGCGGTCGAAGATCCGAAACGCCTTGAAAAAAGAACTGACCGCTCTGGAAGCAAAAATCGCCGGGATGGAAAACCGAAAAATGCACTGCGAAAAACTGCTGTGTGATCCGCAAACACACAAAAACCCGCCGGCCATCAAAGAGCTTCAAATAGAATGCAAAAGCATTGAAAGCGAACTGGAGACGTCCTATACGCTCTGGACGGACCTTTCCTCTAAACTGGAAGAAGCCGGCTTGTAATGCGCCGGTGGATACCCGCGGCAAGCGTTTTGAAACGGGGATTACGCCCCGTCCAGACCCGAGCGTTCCATATGCTGATACCAGGTGGCCGGATCGGCCAGAAATTCTTCCGTATCCTTCAGCGACAGCAAGTGCTGCCGCTCCACTGAGGCGAGCATATTGAAAAAAGCAATCTCTTTGGCATCCGTGCACTGCTTGGCCAGTTTTGTATAAAGGGCCACGCCGCGCGCCTCAAAATCAATCGCCGTCCGGACCGCTTTGAGTTCATCATCCGTCCCGGTAATGCGGGCTGATTTTTTCCCGGACATGCCCTGCAACACGGTCCCGGAAGAGGACGGCCGGACTTTCAGGGGAATCGTGGCCGGCCATTTCTTCTTTTCTTCCCACTTCGCATGCAGCTTTTTGAGCATTTCGTAATGCTCTTTCTCCTCGTCGGCAATCTGTTTGAACATGTTTTTCCCGGCCATGTTCTTGGTCTTCCGGGCATGGGCAAGATAAAACTCACGCTCCTTTTCTTCATTTTCCAAAGCAAAGGCCAGTGCGTTTATTCTTTTATCCATGAATACCCCCTTTGACGGATGAATGTAGTTGCGCGGTATTATAGAGGATGTCGCAAATTCAGGCAATACGTTTTTTCAAGGCAGGCTATTTCAGGAATCCCTGAATGATGCGGTTTACGGCCTGGTCATAGGTCAACCCCAGGCTCATCAGCTTGGTCAGCTGGTCGTTGGCAATTTTACCGATCGAGGCTTCATGAGTCAATTCCGCATCGGGATGACCGGCTTTGAGCGACGGCATGGTTTCATTGGTGCCGTTATCCATAATGATCGCATCACATTCAATATGACCGAAACATTTATTTTGCGCGTCCATCATTGCGTAGAATGTCTGCTTGGAATTTCCTTTCATCACCGATCTCGAAATCATGTTGGCACGGCTTCCCGCGCCTTTTAACACAATATTGTTCCTGGAGACGGCGGTCTGCTCCCCGTCGGTCAAAACCCTTTCGGTGATCAGCAAAAGACTGTCGGGCCCCAGCACCGCTTCATTGAGCCGGTCGGCCTCATCAACTCCGCCAATCTGGGTGAGCTCCATTTCGGCCTTAGCCCCTTCGGCTAAAAATACCTTGGTGGTGGGATTGAGACTTCTACGTCCCTTGCCGTCGCCTGAGGCATAGTGTTTTTCAACATACGTCACCTTCGCCCTTTTGCCGACCCTAAATTCATGGATACCGGCGTGACCTTCCGGTTCCGACGAACCACAGTGAATGCCGCAGCCGGCCACAATCGTCACTTCGGCGTCATCGCCGATGATGAAGGCATTCTGCACGACGTCGTACAGGCCGGCCTGGCTTAGGATTACGGGAATATGGACCGATTCGTTTTTCGTTCCCGGTTTGATTTTGACGATAATGCCGGATTCATCTTCGTTGGTCTCAATGTTGATATTCGCCGATACATGCCGGTCCAGCAGTTTGCCGTTCTTTCTTATGTTATAGGCGCCTTTCGGCAATTCCTCCAGCTCGGCGACGGTTTTCAACAAGGCTCTATCGATAGCATCCAGCATCACGCTCTCCTTCACAACTGTCTCGATACGTGCATACACTCAAATCATCCAGCAGCGGCATGGCGCCTTCCAGATCTCCGCTATAAGCAATCTTGCCCGAATTGAGTATCAGGACTACATCCGCCGCTTCCAGAAAGGCTTTATTATGACTGACCACGACGGTGGTGGTACGGTTTTCGGCCAGCTCTCTTTTCAAAAGGCTCACCATCGGACCAATGGTCCATAAATCGATCCCCGTATCCGGTTCGTCGTAAATGGCCAGTTTGGGATTGGCGGCAATGGTCGTCGCCAGCTCAATCTTTTTGATTTCACCGCCGGACAGCCGGGCATCCACTTCCTTATCCAGAAAGGACAGGGGGCAAATGCCCACCCGGCCTAGAATCTCCAGAAGTTTATGTTCATCTTCAATACCGGTGGCAATCGTCAACAGATCACGAAACGTGATGCCCTTGAACCGTGCGGGCTGCTGAAAACTGTAGGCGATTCCTGCTTTTGCCCGTTCGGTGATCGTCCAAGCGGATATATCCTGTCCATCGAAAATGATCGCGCCCTGCGATATCGGATTAATCCCCATGATCAATTTAGCCAGTGTGGTCTTGCCGCTGCCGTTGGGCCCGGTGATCACATAAAATTTCCCGTCATCGAATGTAAAATCGACCCCATCAATGATGTTGCGCGGACCTCCACTGCTTTCTCCGCTATCCTGCACGGTAAAATACAAATTCTTTAGTTCCAGCATGAAATCCGCCTTTTCTCTCAAAATTTATGCGTTTTGGATATATGTCGCTTTGCGGATTCTGTCAATGGGGCAAAAGATTTAAGAAATAAGTAATTAAGTTTTAAGATTTAAGGGTTAAGTAGAAATCCTGATTTTACACTAACCGCGAATAATGTATCTTTAACTCTTAAAACTTAAATCTTAAAACTTAAAACTTTCTTTCACTCTTCCCCCGGCCTTTTGGAATCGCCGGTGAGGTCGCGGATTTCCTCATCGAGCAACTTGAACATTTTTGTTTGTAAACTCTTTTGTAAAGCGGTCTGCCTTGTCAATCAAAACCGGCGCTCGGACGGATTGCGTTTTGTTGTCGATGCCGAGAATCGGGTCTTTCTTCTTGAATCACTTCTGGAACCGGATGCGGAGGCTCATCGGAATAGAATGGGGCGGATTGGATATTTAAAGAGCAGGGAACTTGTGTCCGCCTGCTCTTTAAATATGGACGGCTGATAGATATTACTTCTTGGCTGCTTTCTTCACGACCTTCTTTTTCGCCACGGGCTTCTTTGCGGCAACTTTCTTTTTCGCCGCCGGTTTCTTTGCTGCGGCCTTCTTCACGACCTTCTTCTTCGCTGCCGGTTTCTTCGCTGCGGCCTTCTTGACGACTTTCTTTGCTGTTGCTGCCATTGGGTTTCGCCTCCTTTAATTGAGTTTACTTCATCTTTGCAGAATCCATAATCTTACAAATGTGGCTTAATATTACTTTATTTTTTTCTTGCGGTCAACAAAAACTATAAAATATTTTTACTTTTTTATTTTTTCAAAAAGAATTTTTTGCGCAAGCGTAAAGGCCGTAAAAAGATAATCCGGCGTGAATAAGACGGGTTCATGCCGTGAAATCCTTTGGCAGCAAGGCTCTCAGAGTATTTTCATCAGAGATATGTTTTCGCTCCGATGAAACGACGGGCATAGTAATCGGAGGTAAGCGCGTCGATGCGGATTTTTTTTCCGCTCGACGGTGCATGAATAAATCGTCCGGCGCCGATGTAAATGCCCACATGAGAAACTTTTCCCTTCCCTCGCGTGTCAAAAAATACCAGATCGCCTTTTTGCAGATCCTGCAGAGGGATCGACTCTCCCGCGTCATACTGCGTTCGTGAATGTCGCGGCAGATCCAGACCGTTCAACTGATACACCGTCATGGTGAGCCCGCTGCAGTCAAAGCCGGTGTCCACGGACACGCCGCCCCACAGATACGGCACGCCGATAAAATCGTGAGCGGTTTTCACCAGCGACTCCCGTAAATAATCCGTTCCGTACTGCTTCCGTTTGGCCGCTGCGGAATCTTCCGGCAATACGATATAGTATTCTTCAATCACGCCCTTCTGCTGGAGCGACTCCGCTTGAAGCCGAGCCGACTCCTTCGTCGCGAAGTTTCCGAAGCGTACCTTGAACAGCCCGTCGGACGCTTTGAAATACGTGGCAGGAAGCCCCTGGCGATGGAGTTTCTCCGTCAGACGCACGGCGTTTTCCACCCGGGCGAAGGCACCCGCCTGAATCGTGTGCCCCATGGTCGCAAGCTGCTTCTTGTCCGGTCGGGGCGCGGTGGGATGCACCTTGGCTTCGCGGCCCGCGCATGCCAGTACCAGCAATCCCATCACGAAGGACAGCACCAAGGACAATCCGATCGTTTTTATTTTTCCTTTCGGGTGCATCTTTTCGCTACGCCTTCCATCCGGCACGGACAAACGCCACCGCTTCTTCCCAACTGCGAATTCTGTTTTCCAACTGTTCTTCTTCCAGTGCCCGCAGGATTTCCCCGATCCGCTTTCCCGGGAGAAAACCCATCGACAGCAGATCGTCTCCCGTCAGCAGGCGCGGCGGGTGCAGATCGTCATGCTCCGTCTTTTGCAGTTGCTCCCTGCAGAATTCATAATGATCCAGCATCCCGTGACTGGCCAGACAATCCAGCCGGTGCAATTGCAGGTGCAGCTGAAAATTCGGCATCCGCAAAAACCGCTTCAATCGGGCAGGCCGCATTTTCTGCACATTCATAAACGCCATGTGCTGACGAATCAGGTCCAGAACGGTTTCCCGGAGGGTTCGCGAGAACCGCAGCCGCCGCATCACATCATCAGCAATGGATTCTCCCAGTTTCACGTGTCCGTAAAAATGAACGCCCTTTTCATCCTCCGTCCGTGTAACGGGCTTGCCGACGTCGTGCAAAAGCGCCGCCCAGGCCAGCGCCGTGTCCGCCTCCGGCCGGTTTTCCTCCGACAGGATTTCCGTCATCATCAGCGTGTGCCGCCAGACATCTCCTTCCGGATGAAAACGGGGCGGCTGTTCCACCCCCCGCATCCGGTCCACTTCCGGCAGGATTTGTTTCAGCAGACCCGTCTCGGCCATCAATTCCAAACCCCGCCGCGCTCCGCCTCTCGTAAGGATTTTGTTCAATTCCTCCTGCACGCGCTCCGAACTGATCTCCCGGATTTTCGCCGCGTGGCGCAGAATGGCGTCCCGAACGTCTGCCTCCAGATGAAAATCCAGATGGGCGGCAAAACGGATCGCCCGCAGCATTCTTAAATAGTCTTCATTAAAACGAACAGCCGGATCGCCGATTGTGCGAATGATTTTCTTTTCGATGTCGTCCCGGCCGCCGACATAATCGACAATGTCGTTGGTTTCGGGATCCATCAACAGGCCGTTGATCGTAAAATCCCGTCGCAGGACGTCTTCCCGGGCCGATGAAAAGCGCACTTGTGTGGGACGGCGTCCGTCTTCATAAACATCGTCGTTGCGAAACGTGGCCACCTCATAGGAAAAACCGTCCTCCAGAACCACCACCACACCGAATTTGGCGCCCACGGCAACGGTATGTTCAAAAAGACGAAGGACCTGATCCGGCAGGGCGGAGGTGGCGATGTCGTAATCGCCGGGGAAACCCCCGCGTACAAAATCCCGAACGCAGCCTCCCACAAAGTAGGCTTCAAAACCCGCGCGCCGCAGGCCCTCAACAACCCGCTTCGCGACCTGCCTTTTTTCGATGGAAGAATCGTCCGCCTTTCGGATCAATCTGTTTTCCTCGCGGCGATTGGATTTATTTCTTACCCAGACGAATCGCGCAGAATTCGCCGCACATGGTGCAGCCTTCCTCATTCGCGCTTTTGCTTTTTTCCAAAAGCGCGGTCGTTTTGTCCGGGTCAAGGGAGGCGTCCACCTGCCCCTGCCAGTCAAAGTTCTTTCGACACTCGGACATTTTCCGGTCCCGCTCAAAAGCGCCCGGGATGCCTTTGGCAATGTCGGCAATGTGCGCGGCGATACGCGCGGCCATTACGCCGTCGCGCACGTCGGCCAGCGTGGGCAGACGCAAATGCTCGGCCGGCGTTACATAGCATAGAAAATCTGCGCCGGCGGCGCCGGCGATGGCGCCCCCGATCGCGGAAGTGATGTGGTCGTAGCCGGGCGCAATGTCCGTCGGCAGCGGCCCCAGAACATAAAACGGAGCTCCCTGGCAGATTTTCTTCTGCAGCCGGATATTGGCTTCCACATCGGCGATCGGAACGTGTCCGGGCCCCTCGATCATGACCTGCACCCCGGCGGCGCGGGCACGGGCCGCTAGCCCGCCCAGCAGGTTCAGCTCGAAGACCTGCCCCTGATCCGTCGCGTCGGCAATGGCCCCGGGCCGCAGGCCGTCGCCCAGACTCAACACCATGTCATAGCGGCGGGCGATATCCAGAAGCCGGTCATATTCTTCAAAGAGCGGATTTTCCCTTTGGTTGCAGCGCATCCAGTTGGCCGTCATCGAACCGCCCCGGCTGACGATGCCCAGCACCCTGCCCTGCGCCTCCACGACGGCCACGCTTTGACGGGTCACTCCGCAGTGCACGGTGATAAAATCGACGCCGTCACGGCCGTTTTCTTCGATCACCGCAAACAGGTCATCCGATGTCATATCGGAAATGGCTTTTTTTTCTTCCAGCATTTTTACCGCCGCCTGATAAATCGGCACCGTGCCGATGGCGACCGTGGATTTTTCCATGACGGCTTTGCGAATGTCCGCCAGTCTTCCCCCCGTGGACAGATCCATCACGGCATCCGCCCCTGCCGCGATCGCCACGGATAATTTTTCCAACTCCAGATTCAAATCGTTATTGTCTTTGGACGTTCCGATATTGGCGTTGACCTTGGTACGCAGCCCCAGACCGATGGCCAGCGGCCGAATGGCCGCGTGGTTCACGTTGCGGCAGATCACGATGGTTCCATCGGCAATGCCCCGGCGAATGGTTTCCGGCCGAACGCCTTCCTGAACCGCGCTCAGCTTCATTTCCTCGGTAAGAACGCCCTGGCGGGCTTTTTCCAACTGCGTCATGATTTCTTCTCCTTGGGTAACGCTAGATCCTTCCACAGATTCACCGGGCCTTGCCCTCTCCCCAGAGGCAGCGAATGCTGAATGGCCCTTGCCGTCAGAATCTTCGCCTGCTGCACGGCCTCATGGATCCCGCAGCCCCGTGCGAGATGCGATGCCAGCACCGAGGCGAAGGTACAGCCGGTTCCATGCGTGTTTTTCGTTCGCAACCGCTTTGCTGCAAACACATCATACCGACCGCCGTCATAAACCATATCCACGCTGCCGGCCGGCCTTCTCCCGGGGAGATGTCCCCCTTTGACCACCACTTTTTTCACTCCCAGACCCAAAATGACGGCGGCGGCATTTTTCATGTCCTCCACCGAACGGATTTTCATGCGAGCCAGAAATTCGGCTTCGGGAATATTCGGCGTCAGAACGTCCGCCAGCGGAAGCAGTGTAGCCACCAGCGCCTGGGCTGCCCTGTTCGTCATCAGGGGGTGTCCGCCCTTGGCGATCATCACCGGATCCACCACGACATTCTTCAAGCGATACTGTATGATCTTCGCGGCCACCGCCTTCACCGCCTCCGGCGTCATGAGCATGCCGGTTTTGACCGCGTCCGCGCCGATATCCCCCAGTACCGAATCCAGCTGGGCCGCAATCCATTTCGGCGGCACGGGAAAAACAGACTGCACGCCCCGTGTGTTTTGCGCGGTCACCGCGGTTACGGCGCATACTGCATAACAACCGCAGGCATGAACCGCTTTCAGGTCAGCCTGAATCCCCGCCCCGCCGCCGGAGTCCGATCCACCTATGCATAACACCCGGATTGGCTTTCCCATTCAGTCCGCCTCCGGAAAGAAATCTTTCCGCCAGTAACGAACGACCAGCAGATGACCCGAGAGGACGCGAATTCGGGCCCTCTTAGAAACAATGCGGTTGCTGATGCCGCGGGATTCGGAAAGCTCGAAGGCACCTTCTTCCAGCGGATAAGCAAACCCTTCCAGCGTTACGCCTTCCACCCGGGGGGAAAGCGCCAGAAGAGACACAAGGCAGTCTTCCGCGTTTTCAAAAACCGTCTCTTCCGTAAGGACAAACGCTTCACCGTATTCGTCCAGCAGGCAGGCGGCGACGCCGGCTTTCTTCGCCCGGACCAGCAAAAACACATTGGCCAGGGCATGATCGATTCTTCCGCCCAGCGCCCCCCAGATCTGTATCCTTTCGGGCTTCAGACCCAGCGCATAATCCAGGGCCAGCGCCGTATCGGTGAAATCTTTGCCGGTCGGGTAACGGATCATCTCCACGCCCTGCCGTTCATAACGCTTCCTCTGTTCCGGGGCGATGGAATCCATGTCGCCGATGACAACATCCGGCTTCCGTTCGGCTTCCGACAAATGACGGGCGCCGCCGTCGCAGCAGATCATCAGATAATCACCGGTCCGGTTCAGCTTTTCGCGGAAAAATTCCCTGCTGCCGAGGCGTCCCCCGCTGACGATGACAATGGTTGCAGGCATCGGTTGTTCCCAATAAAAAAGCCATCCCTTTCTCCCTGCAAAGGACATGGCTCCAATGGATGAGCAAAACCGCCACTCCCTACGCCGGCATTACCCGTGTCAGGTTCAAAGGGTGTAATCTCAGCCATACATTCCACAGGACAGGAAACATACGGCACCCCTGTGAGAAAATTTATTACAATAAAGGCCAAAAAGCAAATGGTTTGATGCTGAAAAACAGCACTAGCGCTGCATACTTCAAATCCTTCTGCATCCGGGACCGGTCAGAGCACTCTGTCCGCCTGTCTCCGGAATCACTTGAATCTGTGTGTTGATGCGTTCTCTCAGCGCCGGAACATGGGAAATGACACCGATGAGCTTACCGTCCTGCCGCAATCCGGAAAGCGTTGCCAGAGCCGTCTCCAGCGTGTCTTCATCCAGTGCGCCAAACCGTTCATCCAGAAAAAGAGAATCAACGCGCATTGTGCGGCTGGCCATTTGCGAAAGGCCTAACGCCAGCGTCAGAGTGACGATAAAGCTTTCGCCGCCGGAGAGGCTTTTGGTAGAGTGGGTCTCGCCCGCCAGTTCACAAAAGAGTCAAATTCCTCATAACGCTTGCGCCCATAAAGAGCGGCCAATATGCCACGGAGGTGTGGAGAAGTTTCATTTGATGCCTTTATCGTTATAATTTGCTTTATTGTTCTCAATCCAGAGAGCGCCCTTGTTTTCTAAAAGGGATAGGATATTATTTTACAATATCCGTAATATTTTTCAGGGGCAGAACAAAAACATCGTTTTCCAGGGGATATGCTTCGCTGCCCGGATAGACGATAAAACCCTTGCGGCAACCAAGATCACCGTAGCTGGTCCAAAATCCTTTTGTGGCCTGAGGACTCAGCGAGTATTTGATTTCAACCGCAATCGGCGCTTTTGTATCGTTCAGAAGCAATAAATCAATTTCCGCGCCGGAACTGCTTCGATAAAAATAGAACTGCCAGCCCGCTGGCAATATCCCTATAATCTGCTCAATGACCAACCCTTCCCACGAACTCCCCACCGCGGGATGGCCATATAAGGCATCCAGCGTGCGATTCCCCAGAAGGGCATGCAAGACACCGGTGTCGCGAATGTAAATTTTGGGCGACTTGATCAATCTTTTATTAATATTGGCATAATAAGGCTGTAACTGCCTGACAACAAAAGTCTCATCCAGGATGTCCAGATAATGCCTCACGGTAGGTGCGGATATTCCCATGTTGTTGGCCATTTGCGAAGCATTCCACAATTGCCCCTGCACATGAGCCAGCATGGTCCAAAACCGGCGTAGTTGAACGGCCGGAATACGAATCCCCAACTGCGGGATATCGCGCTCCAGGTAAGTCTTGATGAATGCTTCCCGCCAAGTCATGCTTTCTTCGTCTGATCCTGCCAGAAAACTTTTCGGATAGCCGCCCCTTAACCATAATCGGCGCATTTTCCCGTAATCGACTTCCTGCAAATCAAACGGAGTAAGTTCGTGATAGACAATCCGGCCGGCTAAACTTTCCGCTGCCTGACGCTTCAATTCCGGCGAGGCTGAACCGAGAATTAAAAAACGGCCTGGTTTTCTATTCTGATCAACCAGAGCTCTGATCAGTGGAAATAATGTCGGCTGGCTTTGGATTTCATCAATAATCACCAAATAGTCCGCATATTGGTTTAAATATATTTCCGCATCACGTAATTTATTGAAGTCGGAGGGTAATTCCAGATCCAGATAGATTGATTTTGTCTTAATATTGGATTGTATCTGCCTGGCCAGTGTGGTTTTTCCTGTCTGGCGGGAGCCGACAATACCCACAACCGGGTAGGCCTTTAAAGATCGTTCAATTTCTTTACGCAGATGTCGTTCTATGAACATTGCAAATCGAAAGCCTCTATTTCATTTTGCATGGATTGTAATCGCAGAAATCCTATAAGTCAAGGAACAAAAATAGGAATTTTCTAAAGCCAACAATTTTCTAACTTTTCGATAAAAAGAATCTATCTTATATAAGGCTTTTCATCAAATCATGGGCGATATTGACGCTTTCCAGGCGCATCATGCTTTCTTCCGAGCGGCCATACCCCAGCAGATTGATGCTGCCATACCAGACAATACTCTGGTCAATGATCGCGAATTTTTGATGGATGTTGGATTTGAAAATAATTTGCAGCCCCATGGATTCCATCTCTGCAAAAATCTCTCGCAGAGTCTTGTCGTCTTTATAATCCGTAACAGGGCGCGTCATAACGACGACTTTGATCTGCTTGTGCAAAGCGGCGGCAATCAACGGCAATGCCTGCTGAATTCGTCGTTTTGTTGCGAACGGACTGACAATCACAATTTCTTTTTGGGCACTTGCCAAATCATTCTCATAAATGGGAAGGAAATTTTGATGGTCAAAAATAATGTCCACGGAATTGTCGGCTAGGCCCTCCGCTCGAACCTTGTAACCCAATGACGCATAGCCAGACAATTTCTTATTATACATCTTCGAAAACACCCTGACCTGGCTGTCCACGTAGTCATAAATTTGGACATTCTCCTTGCCTGCAAAGAGACGGTGCAGGCGCCCTGCATACTGCTGAACGGTTCCCTTCCAGGAGATCGGCATCGCCAGAAAAAGCGTGTCGAGCCTTGGTTCATCAAAACCTTCGCCAATATATTTACCAGTCGCCAACAACGTCAGTGGCTGTCCGGCAGGTGTTTTATTGATTCTGAGAAACGCCGCCTTCTTTTCTTTCGCGCTTGCGCTGCCGGTCAATGAAATAACATCGGGAATGCTTCCTTGCAGCATTTTTGCCAGCACTTCAACATGTGCGGTTCTTTCAGTCAGAACAAGACAGTTTCTGCCTTCGGAATAACTCTTGATAACGTCATCGGTGATTAGCCTGTTCCGCCAGTCGTTCGATACAATTTCGGAATAAAGTTCCTGGATAGAATAATCTTTCTCGTCCTGTTCAAATGACAATCGGAAATTTGTGAATCTTGGAATGATGTAATGTTCAAAGGGCCGCAAGCTGGCCTGCTGTTTTGCGTCCACCCGATACCGGACGGGGCCGCAGTGCATGAAAATGATCGGATGATGACCGTCTTGCCTTGACGCCGTGGCCGTCAATCCGTAGATATACTTTGCTGTAACAGTCTTGAGGATCTGTTCAAAACTGAACGCCGAAACATGATGACACTCATCGACAATCACCACACCGTAATCTTTCACAAGCTCCAAAACGTCGCCGCCGTTGCTTAAAGATTGCATGATCGCAATATCCACAATCCCGCAGGGACTCTTCTTCCCGGCGCCAATCAATCCGATCACACTTTGTCTTTTTTTTCGACCGCGTTTCTTTTCCACGGCGGGCAGGACTTCGTCGATTTTCAGGAACTCCGTAAGCCTGTCCGTCCATTGGGTAAGAAGCTGCTGTCTGTGGACAAGAATCAACGTATTGACCTTGCGCTCGGCAATCAGCTTTGCAGCAATCACGGTTTTGCCGAAAGCCGTGGTGGCCGAAAGGATACCGTTTTCATGTTTTAACAACTCATCTGCGGCCTGACACTGCTCGTCCCTGAGTATTCCGTTGAAAGCCACTTGAATACTTCTTCCTTTTTGTGTCTTATCCAACCAGGCAGGTGTGATGCCCGCATCAGCGCAAAGCGCGATGATGTCCCCTTCGCACCCCCTCGGCAGGCAAAGATAATCGGGTGTTTCGTCGCAACAGAAAATAATTCTCGGTTTGTTGTAGGTCGTCAGGCGCATGGCCTGGGCTTTATAGAAATCGGGATTTTTAAATGCAGCCAGTCGTTTCAATGCGTTCAAGCCTCTTTGTGAAATACCGGCTTTTTGAATAAATATCATATTGGCCCGAACTAACACCATTTCTTTTGGAAAATCCTGAGAAGTCAGTCCGATTCGGGTCTTTGGCTCCCACGGTTTTTCACTTTCTTCATCATCTTTTTTTCAACGCGCCCAACTCATCTTGCCCGCTCAAGCGCGCCGCAAGCGCAACAATACTTCCCTCGGACATTTTTTGAATGGCGGATAAGAAATCCCACTGATTTTCATAAGGCTCGAAGTTCTCATCAATGAAGACACTGTTGCCAAGTTCACGTGCTTTTTTCTGCAGGGGCAGAGCGATTAAATTGCCGAAGCCGCCTTTCGGCATGGTATCCTGGTTTGGAAATAATCTATCGTAGGATTTGAAGGATAGTTCATGATGCCTGCTCATGGAGCAAGTGATTAATGCAGAGCCGAATCTTCTTGCCACAGTGGCAGGGATCGGAGCGTCAAAGAAAAACCACGCGTGTGCGCCGTTGCCTGATCTTGATCTCTCCACAACAATGGGAATATCAAACGCCACACAAACAGAGCGAAGCGTTGTAATATCTCTTTGCCAGCCAACATCGTCAAAATCCATCGCCAGAAAACGACATGTTTCATCCACGCACAAAGGGTATATGCCTGCTATGACCTTCCCGCGCAGATGATCCTCGAGAACCTGCTCCGTCAATTCGTCATACGCCCTGTGGGCGCAAACGGAACATTTGACCTGTGGCTTTCGGCAGACGCCCGATTTCCATTCGTTATGGCATGCGGGCGAGTATCCGGTATCACCTTTCTTGTTTTCCCATCGTTTGGCATAGACGTCATCTCTGCCTCTAAAAAGCGTCGCGAATAACTTTATCTTTTCTGATGGAGGGATTTCGGGCAGCAATACCGATGATTGAATGTTGCCATTTGATTGGACAGGGAAGGTCGTCTCATAACTCTGCGAAGGAAGAATGTCGCGCAATTTTGCTTTAAGCCGCTCATTTTCCTTTTTCAAAGTTTCGTTTTCAGCCACTAATGCGTTGTATTTTTCCGGTAGTGTTTTATCATTCATCATATTTCTATCAGCTCTGTAAGGACGCCTTGAATGTATTCCACCACTGCTGAGGATTGACAATACGCACCTTCAGTCCGCCAATCCGCTTTTCGTAACCCTCACCGGCATCAGGACAAATCAAACACAATCACTCATCCCCTTCATAGATGCAGCCGGATTCGGGGCTTTCCTGAACAATGATTTTGCATAACTGCGGAATGATGGGTTGCAGACGCCGCCAGATCCAGCGGCAAAGGTTTTCCGAGGTGGGGTTTTCCAGGCCTTCAATATTGTTCAAATTTTTATGATCCAACTGCTCCAGGATAGGTTCAAAAGCCGCTGCGATGTCGGCAAAATCCATCACCCAGCCGGTGCGGGGGTCCGCATTGCCTCTAATATGGATTTCCACGCGGAAAGAATGGCCGTGCACTTTGGCACATTTGTGGCCGGCGGGAACACAAGGCAGATGATGCGCGGCGTCAAATTTGAATACTTTATAAATTTCCATTTTGAAATTCCTTATCGCACATCTGATATTTTATGCAACTGCAAGCTGATTTGCCACTCGGGATGGGCCAGAACATATTCTAATGTCTGCCTTGTAGCCTCTTTCCTGTCCACGCCGTCCATCGGCTGCAGAAAAAAATGCCGGAAATCCATCGTTGCATATTGTTGAGGATCGACCCCGGCCTGCGGATAAACCAGCTTTAACTCATCTCCACTGGTCTGCACCAATTCGACGCCGGCTTTCGGACTGACACAGATCCAGTCCAGCCCGGCAGGCGCGGGAAGGGTGCCGTTGGTTTCCACGGCAATGGTAAAACCTTCTTCATGCAGATCGCGGATCAGCGCTTGGTCGAGCTGCAACAGCGGCTCCCCGCCCGTGCAAACCACGAAAGGCCGGACGGATTTGCTTTTTCTAACCGGCCAGACCAGGGAGATCTTGTGCGCCAGTTCGGCAGAGAATCGATAGACGCCTCCGTTGATGCCGCCTGTCCCCACGAAATCCGTATCACAAAATTTGCAAACCGAGCTGGAGCGGTGTTCCTCCCGGCCCGACCACAGATTGCAGCCCGAAAAACGGCAAAACACGGCAGGCCGGCCCGCGTGGTAACCCTCACCCTGTATCGAATAGAAGATTTCTTTAATAGAATACATAAGCGTTTCAGGCTAAGGGCTGAAGACCGAAGGCAAAAAGCCTTCAAACCTTTTCAGATTGAACCCTGTACATTCGTTTTTACAACTCTGTGCCTCTGTCATTTGCACCACCTCGCGTCGCTTTTAGGGGATCCGGTGGTTTTCCTTCAGTCTGTATTTTCCCGGATCTTTCATTCCTGCCTCTTTAAATCCTTTCAGCCGAAGCAGGCAGGAGTCACACCGTCCGCAGGATGCTCCATCCGCAGCCGGGTCGTAGCAGCTCAGCGTCAACGAATAATCAACGCCCAGCTCCATGCCTTTTTGAATGATCTGCGCTTTGCTCCAATGAATCAGCGGCGTGTGAATCCGCATGGGTCGCCCGCCTTCCACGCAGGCCTGGATCGCCAGATTGGCCATGCGTTCAAACGCTTCAATGTATTCAGGCCGGCAGTCCGGGTAGCCGCTGTAGTCCAGTGCGTTGACGCCGATGAAGACATCGGAAGATCCGATCACTTCGGCCCACGCCAGGGCGAAGGACAAAAAAATCGTGTTTCTGGCCGGAACGTAGGTAACGGGAATGCCTTTCTCCAGCTCCTCCACCGATCGGTGTTTGGGAACGTCGATGTCCGCCGTCAATGCCGATCCGCCGATCTGCCGCAGATCGATATCGATGGTGCGGTGCTGTGCCACTCGGTTTTGGCGGGCGACGCGTTCAGCCGCTTCCAGTTCAACCCTGTGCCGCTGACCATACCGGAAGCTCAGGGCGTAGACGTCAAAATTCATGCTCCGCGCGATCGCCAGCGTGGTGGTGGAATCCACACCGCCGGAGAGAAGCACTACCGCTTTGGGAGGGGTCTTCATCAACGAATCGCTCATGATAAGAGTCTCCAGCAGATTTTGAAAATTTTCGCCCGCGCTATTCCAACGCCGGGTCGGCGATACGAAAGAGCCTGCGGGTGTTTTGCGCCGCGGTATTCGCCACGTCCTCCCAGGCAAGGCCTTTGATTTCAGCAACTTTACGGGCCGTGTGAAGAAGGAACGCCGGTTCGTTTCTCTTGCCGCGATGAGGCACGGGCGCGAGATAGGGGCAGTCTGTTTCCAGAAGAATCCGATCGATCGGCGCCTGCCGGACAACCTCCTGCAGCACTTTGGAGCGATCAAAGGTGACGACGCCGGGCACGGAAATATAAAAACCCAGATCGATGCACTGCCGGGCCATGGCCCAGTCGCCGGAAAAACAGTGAAAGACGCCCGAGCGGACGCCGGAGGCCTTCACCATTCGCAGCGTCTGCTCATGCGCTTCGCGGTCGTGGATGACGACCGGCAGGTTCAGCTCACAGGCCAGATCCAGCTGCTTGGCAAACATTTCCACCTGTTTTTCACGCGGGGAAAGATTGCGGAAATAATCCAGGCCAATTTCGCCGTAGGCGACAACCTTCGGGTCCTGCGCCAGCTTCTTCAGGACTTCGAGCGACGGATCGTCCGCCGCGGCCGCATCATGGGGATGGATGCCGACGGTCGAATAAATGTTTTCATGCTGTCGGGCGATCGCAAGGGCTTTGCGGCTCAAGTCCGGATTGGTTCCCACCGTGACGATACCGTCAATGCCCGCCGCGCGGGCGCGTTCAATCACGTCGGATCGATCCGGATCGAACTCCTTCATTTCCAGATGGGCGTGGGAATCGATCAGCATGACGGCTTTTCGCCCGGCTGAATCTGAATCTCTTCGGCGTTATCCGAAACGTCCGGAAGCTTTTTTAAAAGACCGGCCAGGTCTTTTTCCGACAACTCTCCGATCAGCAGCTTGCGCGCGATGATTCTGCGGTCAATTTTCAGCCATTCCGGGTTTACTCTTTTGGACATCCTGATCCTCCTGAATCCTTCGGCAAAACACCACGGTTGCACCGTGAGCGGCCGTGGCGATCTACTAATACATTTTACCGACATTAGCAAGCCCCGGGCATTTGGAAAGGCGGTTTCGCCCTTCACCTTTTCAGGCGCGGATCGGAGGCGTCGCGGATCCCCTCGCCCAGCAGATTATAGCCGACCACCGTGATGAGAATGGCCAGCCCGGGATAAAGCGACAGCCACCAGGCAATGTCGATGTTGTCCTTGCCGGCCGTTAGAATATTTCCCCAACTCGGCGTCGGCGGCTGCACGCCGATGCCCAGAAAGCTCAGGGCTGATTCCGTCAGGATCGCCCCGGCAATGCCCAGGGTGGCCGCGACCAGAATGGATGCCAGCGCATTGGGCAGAATGTGCAGAAAAATAATCCTCGCATCGCCGGCACCGATGGCCCTGGCCGCCCATACGAAATCCCGCTCACGAAGGGAAATAAAGTCCGCCCGCACCAGACGGGTGACGCCCATCCAGCCCGTCAGCCCGATCACGATCATGATGTTCCAGATCGACGGCTCGAGAAAAGCAATCACCGCCAGAATCAGAAAGAAGGCGGGAAAGCAGAGCATAATGTCCACAAAGCGCATGATCACCGCATCGACCAAGCCGCCGTAATAACCGGCAACGGCCCCCAGGATCATTCCGATGAGAATGGCCAGCCCCGTGGCGACAAAACCGACCTTCAGGGAAATGCGCGCCCCCCAGATCATCCGGGAAAGCACATCACGGCCCAGCGGGTCCGTGCCGAACCAATGCTCGCCCGACGGCGGCGCCAGAACGTTTTGCAGATCGATCGCCCCCGGATCATAGGGGGAAATCAGCGGAGCCAGCAGGGAAACCACGAACAGCCCCATCACAATCGCCAGGCCTGCCAGCGCCAGCTTGTTTTTATAAAACATTTCCCAGAAGCTCATGCGGATATCCTTATTCTCGGATCGGCCGCCGCGTAGGATACATCCGCCATCAGATTCCCCGCCAGCGTCAAGACCGCCCCGATCAGCAGAATCCCCATCACGGTCGGATAATCGCGTGCCATGACCGACATGTAAAACAATTGCCCCATGCCCGGAATCGCGAAGATCGTTTCAAAGATGACGCTGCCGCCGATGAGCCCCGGGATCGACAACCCCAGAATGGTGATCGCCGGCAGAAGCGCGTTGCGCAGGGCATGCTTGTAAATCACCTGCCGTTCGCTCAATCCCTTGGCGCGCGCCGTCAAAATGTAATCCTGCCGGATCACTTCCAGCATGTTGGCCCGCATGTAGCGGGAGAGCCCCGCCAGTCCGCCGAACGCCGAAATAAACACCGGCAAAACGAGATGCGCCGCCAGATCGGTCAGTTGCCCCCAGGGGCTCAGGTATTCATAATTCAGGGACCGCAGGCCGGAGATCGGCAGCCAGCCCAGATGGATTCCGAAAAAAATCATCAGAAGCAGGGCCAGCCAGAAGGTCGGCACGGCAAAACCGATAAAAACGATCACCGACATGACCTTGTCAAAAAGCGAGTTCTGACGGACCGCCGACAAAACACCGATCGGCACGGCCACCGCAATGATCAGGATCAGCGACAGCAGGTTGATGGCGATGGTAATCGGCAGGCGCTCCATGATCTTATCGGCCACCGGCCGGTGATCGGATGAAAAGGAAGTTCCCAAATCGCCGCGGCTGAGTTTCGTAAGCCAGGATACGTATTGAACATGAACGGGCTTATCCAGTTCGTAGAGGCTCATCAGCCGCTCGCGCATTTCCGCCGAGGCTTTCGGGTTCATCTGCGTCTGCAGATCCGTGGGTGAACCGGGCGCGAGGTGCATCACAAAAAAGCAGATGATCGTAATGCCCAAAAGCAGCGGGATCATGAAAAGGATTCTCTTGACCAGGTACGGGAACATGGGTCTCCCCTCAGAGATTCAGACCATCCAGATAGGATTTCTCCTGTAAATTCGCCAGGGACTGCCAGAGGTGTTCCTGCGCATGCGCCTCCAGCGTGATCGTCGGCCTTACGCCCAGATCCTTGAGCGCGGCAAAAAAGCGATCGAAAGGAAACGTGGCGTTTCCCACCGGCAAATGCTCGTCGAATTTGCCGAAATTGTCGTGCAGATGAAGATGACCGATGGAGCGGCCCAGCTGCTCCATCCAATCCTCCAGGGGCGCGCGGGCAAAAACATTGAAGTGGCCCGTGTCGAAGCAAAAACAAACCTGATCGGAACTGAGCGCATCCAGGAGACGGCGCAGGATGCCCGGCTCCCTCTCGTAGACGTTTTCCATCGCAATGACGGTTCCTCCGTCTTTGGCTTGCGGAATCAGCTGCCGCAAGAAGCTCACGCTGTTTTCCAGCCACAGATCATCGCAGGACACGTAGTAGCGCTGATCAAAGGAAGGGTGGCAGACAATCTTCAGCGGTTGAAAAACCGGGATCAGATCGAACACCTGCCGAATCCTGTCCAGACTGGCCCGGCGGATCTTGTCGTCCAGCGCACCGGGCCGCAAATCCATGAAAGGGGCATGAAACGTCACTTTCAACCCGGCCTGCCCGAGCCTCCGGGCCGTCTCGGCGCATTCATTCCGATCCAGCGACTGAAGTGCAAGATGGCTGAAGTAGATCTCCGGATTCAGCTTCTTCTCCAGAACCATCGGCAGATACTGCTGGAGAAAAGGATACGGCATGTGAACATGAACTTTCCGAATCACGTCGGGCATCCTTTCATTATCAACAGGGAGCGTTGATGTATCACAGTCGTTTTTTTTTCACAACCTCCCGGAACCAATCCCTCTCCGGTTCTTCGTTCGGCAATCCATATTCATCCGGCGACAGGTCTGCGGGAAACGGCCCCGATGACCGGACAAAGCCCAAAATGCCTTATTGTCAACTTTATGCATTTGTGACATAAGAAAATCAAGGCTGAAGGTTTATTTTGTGCACCCCCGGGGTTATACGTTTTCTGAATGACGGCGCGTCAAGCGCCTTTCATCTCATCCTTCAGCCGCGCACGCCCCGCAGGGGCATCGGCATCATGCCGCCTTGCAGGGGGTCAGTCTAAAAAACGATTCAAGGAGGAATTTTGCCAGTTAAAAAAAATGAATCGGCCCGGCGGCTGTTGTTGTGCATCAATGCCGTCTTGCAGAAAAAGGCGAAAAACATCGTTGCCTTGAAGGTTCGAGAGATTTCTTCCTTTACGGACTATATGCTCATCTGTTCTGGAACCACCGACCGGCAGGTTCAGGCCGTTTCCTCCGCGGTTCAGGAATATCTGAAAAAGGAAGGCATCCGGCCGCTGGGCGTGGAAGGGGAGGCCAACGCCGAATGGATTCTGCTGGATTATGACGATGTGGTGATCTCCATTTTTCAGGAAGCCGTCCGCTCTTTCTACGATCTGGAAAACCTGTGGGACGCTCCGAAAATGGAGATCGATGAGACGCTGGCGGAAATCAAGAAATTGCACAAGGACATGACTTGATTCTTCGTGAGTTTTTTACTCAGATCTCCGATGCCTTCTTCCCCAGAATCTGCCTCGCCTGCTCCCGCGTCCTTCCTTCCGGCCGCCCGGAGTTTTTCTGTTCCGACTGCTTTCGTCAAATCACCTTTCTTCGCGGAAGTCTCTGCCCGGTCTGTGGAATCCTTTTTCCCGACTCGTCCTCGGAAAACCACCGGTGTCCTTCCTGCATGGAGAACGCACACTGGTTCGATTTCGCCCGCGCCGCCGTTGCCTATGAGGGTATCATCGTAGATACGATCCATCGGTTCAAGTACGGACGGGACCTGACGGCGGGTGCTGCGCTGTCAGGTCTTCTGGCCGATTTTGATTTTGACGGCGTCGATTTCAGCACTTTTGACGCAATGATTCCCGTGCCTTTGCACATCCGGCGGCTTCGGGAGAGACGCTTTAACCAGTCTCTTGTCCTGGCGCGCGCTCTGGGTAAAAAACACGGCATCGCCGTCGATTTTTCCTTGCTAAAACGGCGCAGATTTACTTTAACGCAAACAGGACTGGACAAAGGTGAGCGGGATAAAAATATTTCCGGCGCTTTTCAGACCGCTCATCCGGAAAAGATCCCCGGCAGGAGCTTCCTCCTGGTGGATGACGTTTACACGACGGGAGCCACGGTCAATGAGTGCGCCAAAACGCTGGTGCAGGCGGGCGCGAAACGGGTGGCGGCACTGACGGCGGCCCGGGTCCTTTAATCTCCGACGGACGGACCGTCGGAAGGACCGTTCGGCAGCAGGGGATTTTCAAAAGAAAAAATGATTTGCCGACGGGTCAAGAGGAGTCATGATGGACAAAATTCTGGACAGGACGATATTGAAGAAGAAGTTGGATGCGCTGCGCAAAGAGGGGAAAAAGATCGCCTTCACCAACGGCTGTTTTGATCTGCTCCACGTGGGCCATGTCCGTTACTTGAAGGAAGCCCGCAAGACGGCTGATGTTCTGGTTCTGGCGCTAAACAGCGATTCCTCCGTGCAGACCATCAAGGGGCCCAAAAGGCCGCTGGTCCCCGAACAGGAGAGGGCCGAAATCCTTTCCGCATTGGAATGCATTGATTTTATAACGATATTTTCAGAATCGACCCCGCTGGCACTGATCGGCCTGCTCAAGCCGGATGTTTTAATCAAAGGAGGCGACTGGGCGGAGGAGCAGGTCGTCGGACGCAATGAAATCCGGCAGTGGGGAGGAAGGGTTGAGATCATTCCGGAAGTCGCCGGCAAGTCAACGACCAACATCGTCGATAGGGTCCTGTCCGTGTACGGAGCGGAAAAATAAAGAAATAACAGGCAAATGGACAGGCGGGACCATAAGTTTTTTCGGTTTTTTTTACATGTTTTTTTTTGCTTTACAAACCAGTTGCCATTAGGTAAAAGGTCCTCTCTAACATTACAGGTAAAGGAGTGGCGGCATTGGAAAAACAAACGACTTTAAAGCCGGAAAAGCTTGAAGCATTTCGCAAACTGCTGACTCAAAAAATCAACGAACTGCTCAACGAGGCGGGTAAAACCGTTTCGGAAATGACCAGCGGCAAGGAAAATTTTCCCGATCCCAACGATCGTGCATCACTGGAATCCGACCGCAACTTTGAGCTTCGTATCCGCGACCGTGAACGCAAACTCATTGTCAAAATGCAGGAAGCGATTAAAAGAATCGACGATGGAACCTACGGCGTATGCGAATCCTGCGGCGGGCCGATTTCCGAAAAAAGGCTGCTGGCCAGACCGGTCACGACCGAGTGTATCGAGTGCAAAACCAAGCAGGAGAAAATGGAAAAGCTCAAAGGCGAATAAAGACAGGAAATTAAGCAAGCCCCGCGAGTCGGGGCTTTTTTTGGCCCTCTTCCCGTCCGATATTTTCTTTTTTCGTCAAAAGTGGTAACAAGGCTCATGTTCGTAAGCGTCGCCGTCAACATTCCCGCCGATAAGCTCTTCACCTATGAAGTTCCGGCCCATCTCCAGAGCGCCGTCGGGATCGGCAAGCGGGTTTTTGTTCCCTTCGGCATCAGAAAACGCACCGGATTTATTGTCGAAATATTAAAGGACTGCAATCTCACGGATACCAAAAAAATCGTCGCCGTCCTCGACGAAGAAGCGCTGTTTAACGACGAAGATCTGAAATTTTACCGATGGATTTCCTCCTATTTCATCTATCCGCTGGGGAAAACGCTGGCCGAGCTGATCCCGTCGGGGCAGGAAAGAAGGGAACTCCGCTGGATCATTCCCGCACCCGTCGCCCGTGACGCGAGGCCGACTCCCGCACAGAAAAAGCTTCTGGACATCCTCCATGAGCATCCGGGCGGCCTGGCCTTCCAGGATTGGATCCGGAAATCCAATCTGAAAAACGCGGCTTCCATCGCCCGCAGCCTCCAGGTGGCCGGTTGGGTTCACGTCATGGAAAAGGAAAAAAAGCAACTGGGCATCCGCATGCAAAAAATTATCCGGCTGAACGACCCGGCCTGCGCCGCGCTGAAACTGACGCCCCGCCAGCAGATCGTCATCGACTGCCTCCGGGAGGAAGGACCCATGGAGCTCCGCACGCTGATGGAGAAAACGGCAACGACCGCCTCGATCATCAAGAGGATTTTGGAAAAAGGCGCAGCACAAGTCGGCGAAGAGGAATTCATCCGCAAGGCACCGATCGAATCCGCCCTCACCGCCCCCCTGCAGAATAACGCTCTCAACGACGAACAGAACAAGGCCCTGAAAACCATTCTACCCTTCATCGAAAGCGGGGCGTTTCACCCCGTCCTGCTGCACGGTGTGACGGGCAGCGGAAAAACGGAAGTGTATCTATGCGCCATCGAACAGGTTCTGAAGTCGGGGGGTACGGCCATTTACCTGGTTCCGGAAATTTCTCTTACGCCGCAGCTGATATCCCGGATCACCGGCCGGTTCGACCCGGACAGGATTGCCGTCATGCACAGCGGAATCGCCGAAAGCGTCCGCTACGATCAGTGGCGTCAGATCCGGCGGGGCCGAATCCGTCTGGTCATCGGCGCGCGCTCGGCGCTGTTTGCCCCGCTGGAAAACCTGAAGATCATCATCGTGGATGAAGAGCATGACCCGTCGTACAAACAGGACGAGCGGCTCTGCTACAACGCCCGCGACCTGGCCGTCGTCAAAGCCCAACAGGCAAACGCCGTCTGTGTGCTCGGCTCGGCGACGCCGGGCGTACGCACCTTCTACAACGCGCGCGCCGGGAAATATGCCCACCTGGAATTGACCCGGAGGGTCAACCGCCGGCCCCTGCCGCGGATCGAAATCGTCGACATGAAATTACAAAAGGAAACCGGCGGCAAATCGCCGATTCTTTCCGATGCGCTGGTCGCGGCGCTCCGGGATGTTCTGGACCGCCGGGAGCAGGCGCTTCTTTTTCTCAACAAGCGCGGTTTCGATACGTTTCTGGTCTGCGCCGACTGCGGCTACACCTTTTCCTGCCCCAATTGCGCCGTTTCCCTGAAGAGCCACCCGGCGGAAAATGTCGTGAAATGCCACTACTGCGACTACAGCCGCAGGGCCGTTCCGCTCTGCCCCCGGTGCGGCGGAGGCCGCATCCTCAACTACGGGGCAGGTACACAGAAGCTGGAGGCCGAACTGCACGACCGGTTCCCTCATGCGCGCGTCAGTCGGATGGATTCCGACACCACGGCGCGCCGCGGTTCCCAGGAAAAGATTCTGGCATCGCTGGAGCGAGGCGAAATCGACATCCTGGTGGGAACACAAATGGTCACGAAGGGGCATGATTTTCCGTCCATCACGCTGGTGGGCGTTGTCTCCGCCGACACGTCGCTGAATATGCCGGACTTCCGCGCCGCGGAAAAAACGTTTCAGATGCTGACGCAGGTGGCGGGACGCGGCGGGAGGGGCGAAGCGCCGGGGCGCGTCATCATCCAGACCTTCAACCCCCGGCATTATGCGCTGCGTCACGCGAGCGCCCACAATTATTTATCCTTCTATGAAGAGGAAATCGAATTCCGGAAGGCTCTGAAATACCCGCCGTTCGGACAGATCATCAACCTGCGGCTTTCCTCGGCCAGGAAAGCCGTCCTCGACGAAACGGCCCGGGAGCTGGGGCGCGACGCGCGGGCGCTGTGCGCCGGTCATGAAAACGCGCTGGAGATCATCGGTCCGGCCGAATCGCCGCTGGCGAAAATCCGGGGAGAGTACCGCCAGCAGATGATGATCAAGGGAACGGACAACCGGAGAATGCATTCCCTGGCCGCCCGGCTTTCGCAAAAGCACGCCACGAGCACGGTCAAAATCACGGTGGACGTGGATCCGGAAAACTTCATGTAAGGAAGACCCGTAAAAAAACGGCAGCGGAAACTCCGCTGCCGCCGGTGGGGCCTGTCCGAATCAGGCCGCCCCGCGGGGGCGCTAAAACTGCTGTTTGGTCTCCAGCCGGATGCGGTCCTGATAGTACTGCGTGATTTCGTACACCGCATAATCGATGAGCAGCATGATCCGCATGACGGAGTCGATGGCCTGATTGTGCTCGATGGCGTTGATGAAAATGGCCTGGAATTCCGCATAGAGCCACATGTGGCGGCGCATCATGTTCAGGGCGTAGATGGATTCATGCAGCGGAACGCCCATTTCGTAGCAGGTTCTCGCGTAGTGCATGAAAAACTCCTGCGCCTTGTCCAGGCGGTTGGGGGCCATGAGCATGTTCCGAAGCTGGCTGTAAAATTTAACGGCCTGCAGCACGAGCTTCTCTTCGGGAATGTCCTTGTAATGTACCGTTCGTTTATTTTTCTTGACGTCGGCGGCCCAGTGCGCCGCGATTTCGTCAATATTGGCTTCCAGCACGTCCAGCAGCTTAATCGATTCTACCATATCGCTTTCTCCTCTCTTCCATCCTATGCGTGTGGGGGATACGGAAATTATTTTTTGCCTTTTCCCTTTTTCATCAATTCCTGATATTCCTTGGTCACTTCATAAATCGCGTAGTCAAAAAGCAGAATCGTCCGACTCAGGGTATCGAGAGCCTGCCGCTGATCGATGCCGGAACTGAAGATGGTCTGGAATTCCGCGTACAGCCAGGTATGCCTTCTCAGAAGAATCAACGCATAAACCGCCTCATCCATGGGAATCCGCATGGCAAAACTCTCCTGAGCGTAGGTGCGAAAATATTTCAAGGTGGATTCACTGATTTTGTCTTCGGCAAACATTTTACTGAAATTGTGGTAAAACTTTACGCCCTGATTCACAATGCTTTCTTCGTCCAGATCCTTGTATCTTTTGGTCCGGGCATTGTTCTGGACGTCCATCGCCCATCGTTTGGCCATTCTTCCCGCGTGCTGCTCGGCCAGCTCCACATACTTAATGGCGTAAGTCTTCATGCTTCGTCTCCTTTCGTGAAAGATCCACCGATCATGAGAATCGTTTAGTTGTTTTTAATATAAAGCATGAAATCGAAATTGACAACAGGAAAATGCCGGAAAACCGTCGGTCAGGTGCAACCCTTGACACAAACTTCACAATTCCATATAGAAGCGTAAAAAAAGAAAAGGACGCGACATGCCGACGAAACCCCGCATTCTCTTCATGGGCACTCCGGCTTTTGCCCTGCCGGCCCTGGAAACACTCTTCAAAAGCGGTTTCCCGATTCCCGCCGTCGTCACCCAGCCGGACCGTCCGGCGGGAAGGGGCAAAAAGGAGGCCGCCCCTCCCGTGAAGCGGATGGCCCGGGAATTCGGCCTCACGGTTTTGCAGCCGGCAAGCGTCAAAGACCCGACCTTTCTGGAGACCCTGGAAGCAGTTCGTCCCGACCTGGTAGTCGTAGCGGCCTTCGGACAGATTCTGCCCAAAGCGGTTATTGATTTCCCGCCGCAGGGCTGCCTGAACATCCACCCTTCCCTTCTGCCCGCTTACCGGGGCGCGGCGCCGATCCACTGGAGCATTATCCGGGGCGAAAAACAGACCGGCGTGACCATTATGCGAATGGACGAAGGAATGGATTCCGGCGATATCCTGGCGCAGGAGCCAACACCCATCGGAGCAGAGGAAACGTACGGTGAACTCCATGACCGGCTGGCGCTTCAGGGCGCTGCGCTGCTGGTGAAAACGATCGACGGGCTCGCATCCGGCACCGTTCAAAGGCAAAAGCAGGATTCCTCCCGTGTGACCTTCGCGCCCCGCCTGAAACGGGAGACCGGCAAAATCGTCTGGCATAACCCGGTCGATGAGATGGTGAATCTGATCCGCGGTCTGAATCCTGCGCCTGCGGCTTACACGCTTCTGGAGGGGCAAGAACTGAAAATTTTTGCCGCCGCGGCCCGGCCGGGATCGGTGGGAGAACCGGCCGGCACCGTCGCCTCAGCCGACGCTGAGGGACTGCCGGTGGCTGCCTTGAACGGCTATGTGGTCCTGAAAGAGGTCCAGTTGGCCGGAAAGAAAAGGATGCCGGTTTTCGACTTTCTGCGCGGTTTTCCACTGAAGCCCGGAATCCGGTTGGGCTGAGACCCGGCGCGCAAAGACTATTTTCCGACCTGATTTTGAAGTTTTATCAACCGGTCGGTCGTTTCCCTCAGACGCCTTGCCATGGATTTCAGAATCATCTGAAAATCACTGGAGATTCCATTGAATTCCCGGTCGAAATATTCCCGGTCGATCATCCCGATTCTGGTTTTGCCCACCGCCGTTGCCGTCGCGGAGCGCCCCTCTTTGGAGATATAGGCCACCTCCCCGATGATCTCCCCCGCTTTCAGCGTGGCGATTACGATCTTTTTCCCATCGACGGTTCGGGAAATTTCCACGGCTCCTTCTTCAATGACGTACATCCAGTCGCCGAAGGTTCCTTCTTTGAAGATCACCTGACGATCATTGAACGTCTCGTACTTCACAATCTGGAACATGAAGCGCCCCCCTTTCGCCTTTTGGTGTACCGGATCCGTAAGCTGTTTTTTAACATGATTTTCCCGTGAATTCAACAGGCAATGAAAGCGGGCACTCCGACGCCTTTCCGTTTCATCCGGCTGCGGCTGTTGCCGGAAAAACCAAGTTCTTCTTGACATCCCCAACGGGACTTTCTATAGTTCATCCGCAAATCAAAGCTCTCCGGGGGTCTCATCCCGTTTCGGCAAAGGCAGACCCCGGCGCGGAACAAAAGGCCGGTCACGCCGCCGGCCGGTTTTTCGCATGGCCTGAAAACGGGAAGCTGAAGGAGGATCGGCTATGCCTGCAGGATGGGAGAACCATCTTGAAAAATTCAAAAAACGATACCCGGAAAAATTCGTCCCCGAAAAAGACCTTTTCGGACGCATCCGCCGCGGCAATTCCATTTTCATCGGCACCGCCTGCGGTGAACCGCAATACCTGCTGAGCTCGCTCATCCGCTTCGTGGAAAACACGCCGCATTCCATCTACGGGACACAGATCCTTCACGTCTGGACCCTCGGCGTGGCGCCCTACGCCAACAAAAAGTTCAAGATTAATTTCCGCCATAATTCGTTTTTCATCAGCGACAGCTCCCGGCAGCTGGTCAATGAAGGGCTGGCCGATTATACGCCGACGTTCCTTTCGGAAATCCCTTCCCTCTTTCGCCGCGGAATCATCACCATCGACGTCGCGCTGGTGCAGCTTTCCCCGCCGGACGAAGAAGGGCTGATGAGCCTGGGCGTGAGCGTGGACATCGTCAAGTCCGCCATGGAGCAGGCCCGGCTGGTCATCGCGCAGGTCAACCGGCATATGCCGCGCGTGCGCGGCGATGCCATGGTGGACATCCGCGACGTGGACTTTATCGTCCCCCACGACGAGCCTATTCTGGAATATACGCCCGATCCGCCCGGGGAAGTGACCGAGAAGATCGGGACGTATGTCTCGCGCATCGTGCAGGACGGCGATACCATTCAGGTGGGATACGGGACCATGCCCAATGCCATTCTGGCCCATCTTTCGGGAAAGCGGGATTTGGGCGTGCACACGGAGCTTCTGACCGACGGCGTCATCGATCTCATGAAAAAAGGCGTCGTGACCAACGCGAAAAAATCCCTGGACCGCAAGAAAACCGTCGCGTCTTTCTGCATGGGGAGCCGAGACACCTACAAATTTCTCAACGACAACCCAGCCTTTGAGTTCAGGCCGATCGACTATACCAACAGCCTCTTTATCATCGGCCGGCAGACCAACATGACCGCCATCAACTCCGCTCTGGAAATCGATCTCACGGGACAGGCCACCGCGGAATCGATCGGCTCCATCTTATACAGCGGCGTGGGCGGACAGGCGGATTTTATGAGGGGCTCGGCGCTGGCGCCGGGCGGCAAGTCCATTCTGGCCATGCGGTCCACCTCGATCGATATGGCCCACTCCCGCATCGTCCCGTATCTTTCCGCCGGCGCATCCGCCACACTCATCCGCGGGGACGTGCACTACGTGGTCACGGAATACGGAACAGCCTACCTGCACGGGAAAAACATCCGTGAACGAGCCATGGCCCTCATTTCCATCGCGCACCCTAGATTTCGCCCCTGGCTCGTGGAGCAGGCGCGCGAACGGGGCCTCATCTACCGCGATCAGGCGTTCATCCCGGGCACGGCGGGTGTATATCCCGAGAGCCTGGAGACCTACCGCTCCACGAGAACCGGCCTTCCGCTCTTTCTCCGCCCCGTCAAAATCAGCGACGAAGGGCTTATCAAGGCCTTTCTCTACTCCCTGTCGGACAAAAGCATCTACACGCGTTTTTTCACCAACATGGTCCACATGCCGCACAACATTCTTCAAAAGTACGTCATCATCGATTACTCGAAGGAGATGCTGATGCTCGCCATCCAGGAACGGCAGGGCATCGAGGAAATCGTGGGCATGGGCCAGTACATCATCGACACGGACACCCACACGGCCGCCGCCTCCTTCCTGGTGGGAGACACCTGGCAGAACCGCGGCATCGGCATCGTGCTCCTCGACTATCTCACCGAAATCGCTAAGCGGGACGGGCTTTTGGGATTTTCCGCCACGGTGCTGGCGGAAAACAAAGCCATGCTCCGTCTTTTCGAACGAATGAATTTCCAGATGGAAAAGAGGCTTTCGTCGGGCGTATACGAGTTGACGATGGGCTTCTACCCAAGAGAAGCCTGAACGTCCGGATTCCGGTATTTTTCGCAAAAGCATGACCAAAACCCTGGGCGGCCCGGGCAGTGCAGTCGTAATCCCGTTGATCGTTCAAACAGCCCCGACCGCATGATCGAAAGGAGGTCCTGATGAAAAAGATATTCTTCACGATAGCCTTGATCTTGGCGATCCTTGCCGGGTATTTTCTTTTTTGGCCGGTACCGATCGAACCGGTCGCCTGGAACGCGCCGGCCGCAGCCGGATATACCGGACCGCACGCGGTCAACACCGGCTTATCCCATCTGAACATCATCGAGCTTGGCGCCGAAGAGGGCCCCGAACACGTTGCCCTCGGAAAAGACGGCAGGCTGTATGTCTCCGTGGGAAGCGGAAACATCCTGCGCATGAATCCGGACGGCAGTGGACAGGAGGTTTTCATCCGCACCGGCGGGCGCGTGCTGGGCTTCGATTTTGATGCGGCGGGGAACCTGATTGCCGCGGACGCAATCCGGGGGCTGCTGTCCGTCAGCCCCCGCGGGGAGGTGACCCTGCTGACCCGTTCGGTCAACGGCGATCCGATCCGTTACGCCGACGCGGTGGTGGTGGCCCGGTCCGGCCTGATTTACCTGAGCGACGCGTCGAGGCGCTTCTCACCTGCCCAATGGGGCGGGCCCTTTGAAGCCAGCATTCTGGACATCATGGAAATGTCTTCCACCGGACGAGTCCTCGCCTATGATCCGGCGCAAAAATCCACCCGCGTCGTCGCCAAAGGATTTTGTTTTGCCAACGGTCTGGCCCTCAGCCGGGACGAGCAGCACCTTTTCGTGAACGAAACGGGAAAATACCGCCTCTGGAAAGTGTCCGTCCACGCGAAGGATCTGGACATTGCCCGGCCGGGTGATCAGGCCAAAGTAATGTTTGACAATCTGCCCGGCTTTCCCGACAATCTGATGAGGGGGCGGAACGGGAAAATCTGGCTGGGCTTCGCCAAGCCGCGAAATCCCGATCTGGATCAAATGGGAAGCAAGCCCTTTCTTCGGAAAATCATCCTGCGTCTGCCCCGCTCCCTGTGGCCGGTTCCCAAAGCTTATGGGCATGTATTCGCCTTCACGGAAGACGGCCGGGTCGTCGCCGACTTGCAGGATCCCGACGGCGCGTATCCGGAAACCACCGGCGTGACGGAAACAGCGGATCGCCTCTACATTCAGAGCCTGCATGCCAAAGGGCTCGGCTGGCTGCCTAAATAACGGCGTCGCCGGGCCCCTTTGGGCGGCGGACTGCCCGCCAATTTCAGCGGCAGGCCGGTTTCGGGGGGCATCCCGTCGGCTGCACCCGGGCTTGCCCATGTGTAGAAGCCGGTCTTGCGGTTGAGAGGGCGCACCCGCCGGAAGGACGGGCGTTTCAGCGCGTGTTTTTTCCTTTCTCCGCCAGTTCTTTCAGCAGCGTCCGGTTCACCAACCGAATCGTGGAATTCTTTTCCTCGATCATCTTCCTTCTTTTCATGCCGCCCAGAGCCCGGGAAAGAGATTCCGGTCCTGTGCCCAGCAGACCGGCCAACTGCAGTTTGGAGATGTCGAGCGAAACCCAATCCCGGTTTCCCTGCTCCCGCGAGAGGTCCAGAAGATAGGAAGCCAGGCGGGCTGGAATTTCCTTGAGCGAGAGATTTTCCACCTGGACGGTAAACTCTCTCAGGCGCGCGGACAGAAGGGCCAGAATATTCATCGTGAGAGACGGCTGTTGAGTGATCAGGCGAATAAACTTCTCCCGGTTGAAAAACAGAAGACGGCATTCGGTCAGAGCGCGGGCATTGGCGGGAAAGGATTTACCGGAAAAAACCGGCACGGCGCCGATGGTGTCTCCCTCCCGGACGATGTGAAGAATCTGCTCTTTTCCTTCGGGGGAAAGCTTATAAACATTGACGATTCCCTCGACAACCAGATAAAAGCCGATGCCTTCGTCACCGTCGTGGAACACGGCCTCCCCCTTGTCGTAATGCCTGGGGACCGCAACGGTTTCGATTTGGGCAAGATGTTCATCCGGAAGCCCCCCGAAAAGCTGGCTTTGGATCAAAACGTTCCGAATCTTGTTCATGAACGGCGTCCTCCGGCAAAAAATGTTTTTCTTGCTTAACATAAATCAAGGATGTCCGGAATGATTTTCAGTATCTCTACGGTGCATCATCATGAATCTTCACAGGAGGAACCCCATGAAAAAAGTATTGCGTAAAATCATCGAAATCGACGAAGGGCTGTGCGACGGATGCGGCCAGTGCGTTACGGGGTGTGAAGAAGGCGCCCTTAAGATCATCGACGGAAAAGCCCGGGTCGTTTCGGAAACTTTTTGCGACGGGTTGGGCGCCTGCATCGGTCAATGCCCCACCGGGGCGCTCCGGATCGTCGAGCGCGAGGCATCACCTTTCGACGAAGAAGCCGTCAAAAAGCATTGGTCAACCGGTAAGCAGGAAACGATGCCCTGCGGCTGCCCTTCCCTTCAGATTCAAATGCCCGGCAAACCGTCCGCCTGTGAAGAGGCCAATCAGCCGAAGCGCCTGGAAGAGGGCGAAGAAGAATCGGCTCTTACCCACTGGCCCATACAAATCAAGCTGGTACCGGCTTTCGCTCCTTTCCTGAAAGGGGCCGATCTGCTGGTTTTGGCGGACTGCACGGCGGTCGCTTTTCCCATGCTGCATCGGAATCTGCTGAAAGGAAGGGTGGTGATGATGGGTTGCCCGAAATTCGACGATGCGCAGGAATACGTTCAAAAGTTTGCCGATATCTTTCGAACGGCGGACATCAAAAGCGTCACCGTGGCCGTGATGGAAGTCCCCTGCTGTTCGGGCATGCCCGTCATCGTCCGAAAAGGCATGGAAGCGGCAAACAAAAAAATACCCCTGACCCGGATCGTGCTGAGCCTAAGAGGGAAAATCCTGAACCAAAGCTGACGGCTTTTGATCCGCCGAAAAGGATGAGCCGTCCCCGGAAACCCCGGGGACGGCCGCCCCGCCTTTTCAGCGTTTTTTCGCGACGGGAACAAACTTCCCGGACACATCCAGAATCATCTCTTCCGAGGGAAGATCCTGAACCGAAAGAACGTTTTTCGGCTGCCGGTCCAGCCTGACCATTCGCACGGTTCTGCTGGTCTGGCTGTGGTAATAATAACGCTTGCGCTTCAGGTCCGCCACGGTCGTCCACATGGTCGAGTCCTGAATCTGCCCTTTTCCGGTCGGAGAAGCCGCAATGATCGACCCTTCAGGAATATCAAACTGGTTCAGAATCCGGAAAGTCCTGCCGAGGGCCTCATCCGGCCCGGACTGAACCTTCGGCATCGCCGAGTTTAAAAAAAACATGGCCCGGACAAACCGCGACGGCGGTGTGAAATCACCGGGCAATCCGATCGAGCCGGTGCCGTTCCCAAGTTTTTCGTAGGTCCTGCCGTTGAACACGGCGCTGTCCCTGCTCAATGTCTGCAATCCGATATAATTTTTCAGATTGGTCGTATGCCAGTCATAATCGGGATTGTTGGTGATGACGCCCACGCTGTCGAAGATTTTTGCCTTCCCCCCCTTGAACTCGACGATAATGGAAGCGCCCTTTTCGTCCGATACGGCATAGTGGGCCTGCGGGCAGGTGCCGGGCTCGCACACGGGCCTGCCCTTGACCTTTAGGGTAAACTGGGCGACGTCCACCCGGCCCTGCTCCAGGGCTTCGCGGACTTCCTGCACGGTGGCGAAATTGCTCAGCACCCAGGATACGAAATCCGTATTGGCAATCGCCTTGTCGCTTCGGGGTTTATCGTTGTACTGCTCGTACCCCATGTGATAGAAGCAACCGCAGGCTAGTCCCTTCTCATTGATGCCGTCCGCGACCTCGTCCAAAACCGGCAGTTCGGGCCGGGCCGGACTCATGCCCACATGCTGATACCGCGCCTTCCACTCAAATCCCGCGATGCCGTCTCCGCAGACGCCCATCTTACAGCTTTTGTAAGAATAGCCCTTGGGAACGGAAATCAGACGCCAGCCGGTTACATCCGGTCCGAATTCCATCGTACGCGCATGAAAAGCGTACAAGTCTCCGTGCGCATCCTGAACGGAGAACGTCAAACCGGTGCAGGCCCCGGCTACGGAAAAAGCAAGAAGCACCAATACAAAAACCGCAAATACAACCGTTTTGATTTTAAAAAGCATTACGTTTTCCTCCTTTGTAAATTCAGCCAATCAGTCTCCTTCCCGTTTAAAAACGCTGGCCCACATTGAGATAGATGGACGAATGGCCCCGCTGGGCCTGACCATAGGCCAGGTAAACCGGCCCGAGGTACGTTTTGATGCCCAGGAAAATGCTTCCCGCCAGAATCAGGGACTCGAAATGGATGTCCGATCTCTTATTCCAGACATTGCCCGCCTCCGCCGACAGGCCGATGTACAGGGGCATCTTCAGTGCACCCATGCCGGCGGAGCCGATTTCCCGGTAGGCCACCAGGCGGGCCAGGCCGGTATGGCGTCCGTAGATTTCATTGGTGGAAAAGCCGGACAGATTCAGGAAGCCGCCCAGCGGGAACGTGTCCTGAACGGCCGCACTGTCGTCATCCAGCATGGTTTTCATGTCGAGTGCGGGAATGAAGGTGTACTTGCCCCAGGTAAAAGCGGTCATCCAGTTGAACCCCAGGGCCTGTTCATCGATGTCCGAACCCAGCGCTTTTAAATCGTAATTCCACATCAGGCCGGCGTCCGTTCCCCTGAGCGGGAAAATATAGTTGTCCAGTCTGCTGTAGGCGACAGAAGCCTGAACGCTGCCTCGATTATAGGTGTTTTCCGGAACGCTGGGGTCGCCGATGGCAATCTTCACATTGCCGTGCTCCCGGCGAAGGCCCACGCGCACCTCACCCCAGTTGCCGAATTGCCTGCCTGCGTCCAAGCCGAATTGAGCGGACTGGACGCGGTACTGCGTCAGGATGTCGCCCTTGTCGTTGTAGCTGTTGATGTTGCGCATGAGGTAGGCGGCATTGGCCGCGGCAAAATAGCTGAGCGAATAATCCAGCGGCTGATAAAGCTCGGTATACACGCGCGGGTTTTCGCCGATTCTCACCTCGGTGCGCCATTCTCCCGCCAGGCGGTTCAGGGCCGTCTTGGTAAACTGCGCGGACAGGGCGTAACTGCCGGATCCTTTGAAGTTGTCCTCCAGACCCAGGCCGAACCGGAAATAATTCGGCCCCCAAGCCTTATCGAACGGTTCGATCACCATCGCCGTGGACTTGTCTTTTTTGCGGATGTGGAAGTCCACGCGTTCAAAGGTATCGATGCCGTACACCCGGTCGATATTTTTTTTCAAGTCGGGCAGGTTCAGGGGCTCACCCGGTTTGATGTTCACATGAGCGGCGATCAAACCATCGGGGAACGACGACTTGTTGTCCACCTCCACCGCATCGATCACCGGCATCGGCCGGTCTTTTTTCCGCTGAACCTGGAGATAGGCGAGAAAATCGTCCTCCTTCACGGCCAGATGCGCGAGCTCGTGCTTCATCTCCTCGGCCTTCTTCCGGCCCGCCGCGACCGCGTCGGCCGCCTTAAAAAAATCACTGCTGCCGATCGCGCCCAAATCCGGACGAATCAGGATGTCTTTTTCCCGCATCGTGCGGATCTGCGCCTGGGTGTTGCGCTGAACCATGATGGAAGTCAACTGCGAGGTGATTCCGACGGAGGTGACCAACTCATCGCGGCGGCTCAATTCCTTGCTGATATCCACCACAATCACGACATCCGCACCCATCTGCCGCGCGATATCGATCGGCAGATTGTTGGCGACGCCGCCGTCCACCAGAAGTTTGCCGTCTATTTCCACCGGGGCGAACAAGGCGGGGATGGACATGCTGGCACGAATCGCCTTCACCAGCTCCCCTTTCCCCAAAATAACGGCGTCGCCGGTTTCAATATCCGTGGCCACGGCCCGAAACGGAATATTCAGCCGGTTGAAATCGTCAATGCCTTCGGTGTGAATCAGCAGGGACTTCAGAATCAGATTGAGATTCTGCCCCTGAAGCAACCCTTTGGGCATGGTAAACTCACCGTCTTTGAATCCCAGGTCGAAGTCGATCAGAAAGTCGGCTGCGTCCCTCTTCCGGCGGAAGGTCATTTCGCTCGGGTCCGGCTTGTCCTTAAAGGCTTCATTCCACTGCATGCCGGTGATGAATTTTTCAAGCTCGGCAGGCGACATACCGGACGCGTAAATCCCGCCGACGATCGCTCCCATGCTGGTCCCCGCGATGCAGTAAATCGGGATTTTCATTTCTTCCAAGACCCCGATCACGCCCACATGCGCCAGCCCGCGCGCGCCGCCTCCGCTCAGCACCAGACCAATCCGGGGACGCCCGTCCGGAACGGCCGGTCCGGCCTGAAGGTCGGACGCCGCGTAGAGATGAGCGGTGAAAATCAAGCTGAAAATCAGAATGCCAACTTTTAACGTTTTGCAGGAAGGATGGATGGTTCCCGTTTCCATGGATGTTCCCTCCGATGGCCGTCGTTTAAGATGGATGGTTCAGGTCACCCGGGTGCCGGCGGGGGGATCCCGCCGCTTCCCGGTATGCGGGAGGCACCCTTCCCGCCGCATCAAGCGGAATTCCTTCCCGTTCCAGCAGGCGCTTTTTCATTTCGGCGCCGCCGCCAAAATGTCCTGTCGTCCCGTCGGCCCGGATCACGCGATGGCAGGGAATCACAAGCGGAAAAGGATTTTTCGCCATCACGGAACCCACCGCCCGGGCCGCTCGCGGAAATCCGGCCCTGGCCGCCAGACCGGAATACGTGCAGACTTTCCCGCGGGGGATGAGAAGGGTTTGCTTTAACACCCGCACCGAGAATTTGGTCAATCCGGATAAATGAATCAATGATAAATCCACACGGTTTTCTATCCCCTGGTACAAATCACTGATGAGACGATCCAGTCCGCCGGAAATCCCGCTCGGACTTTTGCAGGCGGCCGGAAAATCCCGGAGGATTCTTTGGATCATCTTTCCTCTGCCCGGAAGATAAATCCGTTCCAGCCGGTATTGCCTCCCTGCCGCCGTCCACACCCATCCGATTTCGTCATTTTCGACCTTGATGATTTGGTAAAACATAAGACGCCTCGTATAGGTATTTAGGCTGAACACCGAAGGTTGATGTTGTGGATCTTCGGCATTTTTATTTTTTCCCGCACCTACGCTGCGAAACAAAGAATAGCGGATCCCTTGTCCAAGAGCTTGCCTTCAGCCTTTATCCCATATGTTCGATCAAAATTTTCACTCCGATGCCGATCAGAACCAGACCGCCCAGAATTTCAACTTTTTTGCCAAAGAGACTCGCCAGCGTTTTGCCGAAAAGCATGCCGGCGGCCGTCATCAGGAAGCAGACCAGGCCGATCATCGCAGCCGGAAACACAATCGGCATCCTCAGAAGAGAAAAACTGAACCCCACCGCCAGCGCGTCAATGCTGGTTGCAATCGAAAGCAGAAAGAGCGGCCAGCCGCGCGTCCGATCTTCTTTTTCCTCATCGCTTTCGGCTTCAAATCCTTCCCATATCATTTTTCCGCCGACCACCGCCAAAAGCGCGAAAGCAACCCAGTGATCGAAGGACTGGATCAGTCCGACCACCGTCGAACCGGCCAACCAGCCGATCAGCGGCATCAAAAACTGAAAGAGACCGAATGCAAAAGACAGCCGCAGAACCGGCGGCCAGGACTTTTTATGATGGGTAGAGCCGATGCCGATCGCCACAGAAAAAGCATCCACGCCAAGGCCTACCGCCAGAAGCAATATGGTTGTCAGGCTCATATACAACAGCACTCTTTCCTACAGCGATCTCGGCGGATTCTATAGCCACAGGACAGTTTAAAAGTAAATAGGCACATGAACCCTTTTCCCGGGCGGTCTCCTGACGGTTGCCGACTCTTTGATCGCGTTGCGACGGCAAGGGGTG
>DAOTJI010000002.1:57139-67532 GCA_035448625.1 Smithellaceae bacterium
TGTTCGTCAAGCAGAAATCCGCTGAGCCCGCGGGAAAGGAAGGACGTCGGATGTTGCGTTGCAAAGGAATCATCGGGTCGCAACCCGAACGGCGTTGCGACCCGATGAAGGGAAAGCGAATCCCTCTAAATGCTACTGACCCCAGCCGTTCTTTCCTTTGCAGCGATCGAGTTTCTGATCCATCTCGGGAAGCACCTTGGCGGCGGGAACCTTGTAAACCGGTCCTGTGTAAGAGGCGTTTTTAAACCAGTAGTAGGGAGGAATGTTCATCGAAATCTTCTGCCGTTCAGGCGGCACGTATTCGGTGACCCCCAGGTCCATGATCGCCTTGTGATCGCAGGCCCTCATCTTGACGACCTTGCCGTTGACATACTCGAAACTGTCGTTCTCCCAGACCTTGATGATCTTTTCCGGATCGGTGCTCTGAGCTCGCTCAACGACGCTCATGGCCCAGTAAGTGGTCATGACCCACGCGGCGGCATTGGCCGTGAAATGCTGAAAAGCAATGCTGCTGTAGGGCGGGGTTTTCCACTTCTTCTGCTGTTCCTTCCACGCGGTATACATTTTGATATGTTCCTTGGTTTTGAAGAAAGGCGTGGTGTCGTAGTAGGCGCTGATATTGGTCAGGCCTTTGGTGCCTTCAACGCCCGTTTCGTTGAGATAATTGGGTTCGTCCACGTAAACGTTGGCAAAAGGCAGCATAATGCCCATCTGGCGCGCCTGCTTCAGAAGGTTGCCCGCGTCGGGGAGCCAATCGCCCGTGAAGATGACTTCGGCGCCGGACATCTTGATCTTGGTGAGATAAGGAGCATAGTCCGTCAGGAAAAGCTTATGAAAATCTTCACCCACAATTTCCGCTTCCGGGTAATATTCTTTCAGCCCATTCTTGAAATCTTGTGCAAACTGACGACCGAAGGCGTAATCCTGATTGAGGATGTAGAATTTTTTCTCCTTTTTGCGAATCTGACCGTAATAATAGGCCAGACCGCGAGCAACGGAAGCGGTGGAGAAGGTGGCATGGAAAGCATAAGGAGAGAAGTTGGTGGCGTCCTGTAAATCATCGGACATGCACGTGGCATTGATCGCGATAATTTTGTACTTTCTGGCCGTTTCATTGATGATCTTCATGAAATGACTGCCGTCGGTCCCCCAGAAAAAATGCACTTTTTCCTGCAGGGCCATGCGTTCGGTGACTTTTTTGCATTGGTCCACTTTGGACTGGTGATCGGCTTTGATCACTTCGATGAGTTTCTTTTTGCCGTCCACCAGAAGGCCGCCCCGCTTGTTGATGTCGTGAGCCACCCATTGCACCATGGCGTAGTAAATCTGACCGTTGTAGGCGCTGGGACCGGAGAAAGCCGCGACGACGGCGATTTTAATCGTATCGCCGGAGGGGGTGACGGGAGCCCCGGGATCAAAATCCGACATATCCGACATTTTCTTGACGTCAAAAGAGGCGGCTGCGGAGGGTTTGGGGGCTTTTGAGGCTTTGTCCGCTTTTTTAGCCGAAAACGCGATGGACGGATTGAACGCGACCAGCGTAATGACAACCAGTGCAAGAAAAACAACTGAAAGACACTTACCAATCTGCTTCATCTGACTTTCCTCCCGATTATCTGCTGATTCCGCAAGAGGTCCACGTTTTGTATTTTCCAGAGGCGTCGGTACCCGGGGATACCGCAGTGTCTCACATCCCGCTTTTGCCGGGATTGGAATCCGGGATCCATCTTACGGTTTCATGTTATCATTACCCCGGATGGCCAAGCAATCATGTGGCAACGGTGATGCAGTCTGGTCAACATAAAACGTTTCATGGTGCTCTTTGAACTTTATATTGAATCACGGTCGATAGTTTCGAGTTATAAAAGTTCATTATGATCAATCGATTACGACGGTTATTCAATAAAATACGGATTTTTGTTTGATTCCTTATGAGTGAATGGCCTGGCCGCCTCCAATAACCATTTCCCTTCCCGTCATAAACGATGCTTCTTCAGAACACATCCACAGCACGGCCCCGGCGATTTCTTCCGGCTTGCCGAACCGCTTCATGGGAATCATCGCCAGGGTCAGATCCTTGATGCGGGGATTGTCTTTCCAGGGTTCTTCGAGCATGGGCGTATGGATGAATCCCGGGCAGACGGCGTTGATGCGCACGTTTTTGTGAGCGTAATCCAGCGCGGCGGCACGGGTCAGCCCCAGCACGGCGTGTTTGCTGGCCGCGTAAATCGACAGACCGACTTCCGTGCAAATGCCGGCGATGGACGAATTGTTCACGATCGCGCCGCCTTCTTTCACCATCAGCGGAATTTCATGTTTCATACAGAACCAGACGCCCTTTACATTCGTGCTCATCATCTGGTTCCATTCCTCCATCGTCGTGTTGACGAACCGCCGCATCGACGAAGAGCTGACCCCCGCGTTGTTGAAAGCGCAGTCCAGCCGGCCATATTCATCCCTGATGATGCGGAAAAGGTTTTCGATGTCCTGTTTTTGCCTGACGTCGGTTCGAATAAACCGCGCCCGGCCTTTTTCATTGTGTATTTCTTCAACAACGGCCCGGCCTGCATCCTCTCTGCGGGCCGCGATCACAACCACGGCGCCCTCGCGGCCAAACGCCTTCGCGGTGGCGCGGCCGATGCCTGAATTTCCGCCGGTAACCAAAACCACTTTATCCTGGAATCTGTTCGATCTCAAAGAGTCTCTCCTTTCTTGCGCCCGTCCGCTCAGGATGAAACGCCCTGGCCTCCGGCAACCGCCAGTTCTTTTCCCGTCATAAACGCGGATGCATCGGAACAAAGCCACAGCACGGCACCGGCGATTTCTTCCGGCTCGCCGGTTCTTCTCATGGGGGTTTTGGCCAGAAGCATCTCCTTCATCCGGGGAAAGCGGCCCATGGGGCCTTCCAGCATTTCCGTGCGGATGGGGCCCGGACAGACGGCGTTAACGCGGATATTTTTACCGGCGTATTCCAGCGCGGCGGTTTTCGTGAGGCCGAGAATGCCGTGTTTGCTGGCGCAGTAACCGGCCAAACCGTATTCGCCCGTCATGCCGAGGATGGATGCGGTGTTTACAATGACGCCGCCGCCCTGACGGATCATGACGGCAAGCTCCTGTTTCATGCACAGCCAGGTTCCGCGGAGATTTGTGTTGAGCACATCATCCCATTCCTCTTCGGGAATTTTGGCGGCGGGCGGCATGGTCCCTGAACTGATGCCGGCATTGTTGAAAGCATAATCGAGGCGTTTGCAGCGGGATAAGATGTCGTTGAACAGACGGTCGATTTCGTCGGAAATCCGGATATCCGTTTTGACAAAAACAGCGTCGCCGCCGTTGCTTTTTATTTCATCGACAACCTGATGGCCGAGGGTTTCCCGCCGGGCGGCAATGACGACGAAAGCGCCCTCGCGGGCAAATGCTTTGGCCGTGGCGCATCCGATGCCGGATGTACCGCCCGTAACCAGAACGACTTTGTTTTCGAATCTTCTGATTTCCAAAAAACTTTCCTCCCGCGCCGTATTTTGATTTGACAAAATAAAACGAGCGTTTTATTTTTCCCTATATAAAGAAGGGTCCCCTGTCAATACAATTTTGATGAAAGTATTTGTTAAATTAGCACATTATATATCTAATAACTTAAAATATTTGACAATTTTCCAACAACATTACGTGAAGCTGAATGAACGTCCGTTTTATATATATGACGGACTGCCTTGACGTAAACGTAAAATTCCTTAGAAAATCATTCAGAGGGCGTTTCTTCCATCAAGATTTTGCGATCTCGTCGGAAAGAAACATCAGAACATCCGGGCGAAAGCGGCTGTTTTTCAGCAACCGGGGCGTCGCCGCGGCCGGAGACCGGGAGAAGACGATAACGGCCGCCGGCGAATGCGCGAGATGCATCAACGATATGCCCAAGGTCGACGATAGGGTGCAGAAGATCGTGAAAAAAACGGCCGTCCTAGAAATCACAGCTCCCAGGCGGCCCGCGCTCCTTCTTCCGTAGCTTCGATGATCCGGCGGGGCGAGCTCGCGTCGCCCACCGTCTTGAACGGAATGCCGAGTTTTTCCAAAACGGCTTCCAGCGTGTTGACGGGTTTCATACCGGCGGCGACGACGATTTGATCCACGGGGGTGATGACGGAGGTCTGTCCTTCGGCGCTGAACGTGACGCCCGTCTCATCGATCGCCGTTACGCGGGCGCCGAAGAGAAGCTTGCAGCCGCGGTCCCGCAGACGTTTGTGCAGCATGTAGCCGTGGGAGGTGATCTTGAGCACCGGCGAGCGCTTGAGCATTTCCAGGATCGTGACGGTTTTGCCCCGCTCGGTCAGGAAATCGGCCGTCTCCATGCCGATGAGCGCTCCGCCGATGATGACGATGTTTTCCCGGGGAGCGATCCGGCCGTCGAGGATCTGCCAGGCGTCGCAAACATTTGCGCCGTCAATGCCCGGAATCGCCGGAACCAGCTTTTCTCCGCCGGTGGCCAGAAACACAACGTCCGGTTTCACTTCTTTGAGCAAGGCTTCGTCCACTTCCGTTTCGCTTTTAATGGTGACGCCCGTCTTACGGACCTGGCCGATCAGCCAGTCGATCCACTGACCGTAAATTTCCTTGTGAGGCGGAATCTGCGCGTAGCGGATCTGGCCTCCCAGGACGCTCTTTTTTTCAAAAAGCGTGACGCGATGCCCCAGACGGTCCGCCTCGGCGGCCGCCGTGAGACCCGCGGGACCCGCTCCCACGACCCAGACGTTTTTCGGCTTGGCTGTTTTTTCCAGGGGATAAAGCATCTCCTGGCCGGTTTCGGGATTGATGGAACAGCGGATGTTGCCCTCACCGAGGATTTCCCGTTCGATGCATCCCTGATTGCAGGCGATGCACAGACGGATGTCTTCCGTTCGGCCTTCCTGCGCTTTCACCAGGAAGTCCGGATCCGCCAGAAACTGCCGGCCGAAAGCGATCAGATCCGCTTCGCCGCGGGCCAGGGATTCCTCGGCCGCAGCGGGATCGGTGAAACGTCCGACGGCGATGACGGGAACGGACACGACGTCCTTCATTTTGCGCGCCAGCCAGGCGTTGAATCCGGGGGCAAATTCCGCCGGCGCCTGGGTGATGCCGCCGGGACTGCCGTGCGTGCCGAAAGAGGCGTGAAGGATGTCGGCGCCGGCCTGTACGAAATCAGGAGCGATTCTCTGCATGTCGTCCGCGCTGTATCCGCCCTTGATGAACTCTTCCGCCGAGATGCGGATGGAGACGGGGTAATCGGCACCCACCTGCCGCCGGATTTCCCGGATGACGTCCAGAACGAAACGCGAACGCTCCCGGAGCGTTTTTCCGCCGTATTCATCGGTGCGCTGATTGGAAAGAGCCGACAAAAACTGCGTCAGCAGATAGCCGTGGGCGCAGTGAATTTCCACGGCATCGAATCCGGCGGCGCGCGCCCGGGCCGCCGCCCGGCCGAAATCCGCGATCACGTCTTCGATCTGGGTCTTCGTCATTTCCCGTGGAGTGCCCTTGAAGACGATGCTCGGGATCGCCGAAGGCGCCACCGCTCGCCCCTTGCCCAACAGGTAAAGGCTTTCACGGCCGCTGTGATGCAGCTGCAGGGCGATTTTGCAGCCCGCTTCGTGGGCGGCCCGGGCCATCCGGCCAAGACCGGGAAGAAAACGGTCGTCATAAGCCGCAAGCTGATGCGGGGATACCATGCCGTCGGGATGAACGCCGGTGATCTCCGTGATGATCAGGCCGGGCCGTCCCTTGGCCCTGCGTTTCAGGTAGGCGAGGTTCTCGTCGCTGACGGTGCCGTCGGCGTTTCCCAGATTGGTTCCCATGGGGGGCATGACCACGCGGTTGGCGAGGGTCATCGATTTCACGGTCAGCGGGGACAAAAGGTGACGAAAGGCGCTCATGGTATTCTCCTTGGCATGAAGTTATGTGTAATCGGGAATGACGGCCTTGAGAATCGTTTCTTCCGACAGGGACAGAAACTCTTCACGGCTGTAACGCTTCAGATTCCAGCTTCTCAGCGGATACAAAGAGAGCTGGAAAACCAGCATATTGGCGGCAAAAAAAGGATCCCGGACGTGAAAAACCCTTTTTTCCACACCCCGGGCGATAATTTTTTCAAAAAACGCGACGAGATCTCCTTCTTTCTTCAAAACGATTTTTAGAAACTTGGGCGGCAGAACTCTGGTTTCACGATACATCATCAGGACGTCGCTCGTGACGTCGTGGATCATGATCAGCAATTGATGCAGGGCTTTTTGCAACTGCTCCTTCGGATCTTCAATGTCCAGAATTCCCTCGCGCTGGAGCCATTCCATGGCGGGATCGTGATAGGTTTCAAAAGAAAGGCAAAGAATGTCTTCTTTGCTGCTGATATAGTTATAAAGATTCCCGAGATTGATGCCCGTCGCTTTGGAAATGTCGCGCATGGTGGTCTGCGCGTAACCCTTCTTAATGAACAGCCGGGTGGCTTTTTTGACGATTTTAGCTTTTCGGTTGTTGACGGTTTCCTGGCGCGCCGGTGCTTGTGTTTCCCGAATGTCATCATGGATTTGGTCAATGTCGCTCATAAGGTTCCTTTCCGGATGGAAATATCCGTGCGTGTTCGCGGAAGTTCGGCGCGGGCCTGCATCCCGTTGTTCTTTGCAGAGGTTAAATGGTTTCCCTGACAGAATGTTTCTTCACACGCGATGACGTGTGAATCGCCCCAGTGATTCGTCTTTATAACCCAACCGCACCGTTAAAAGCAAGACTCAACAAATAAAACATACGTTTGTTTAGCATAATTATGTAAATATTTGCAATAACAAAGTAAATGTTAAAATTAAATTTATTGAATATTTAGAAAGAATTGTGTATTAAAGCGGCCGGCGATCATGATGCCGGACATAAAGAACCGGCTCACGGTTTTTTTGAATACTGGAGCATTTCCGTGATTTCTGAAGCATTCCGGACATCCTTACTTTTCGAGCCTTTCATTGCATTGGACCGCGATATCCGGCAGACGACGGAGCTTAAAACGGAATCTACCGCGAGCGGCAACCACTACTATACCAATAGCGAGTTCTTGACTCGACTCTTTATAATTTTAGGAGGTAAACGATGTACGAAGCAAAACCCTGGGTAAAGTATTACGATTATAATGTCCCCCACACCATTCAATTCCCGAAAATCCCCGTTCAGAGCCTGGTCCATCTGGCGGCCACCATGTTTCCCCGCAAGGCCGCGACCAACATCTACGGATCGACGATGACGTTTCGTCAGATCCGCTCCCAGATGCTGAGGCTGTCCAATGCTCTGATCAAGATGGGCGTTAAGAAAGGCGACCGCGTGGGTCTGGCGCTTCCCAACTGCCCCCAGTATATCGTCGCTTACTACGCCACGCTGTCGGCGGGCGCGATCGTCGTGAACATGAACCCCCTCTACACCCATGACGAGCTCAAGTTCATGATGGAAAATTCCGGTTTGCAGACTTTGTTTACGTTTGACACGGTTCTGCCGGTGATGCGACCGCTGGCCAAAGAGCTGGGGTTGAAAAACGTCATCATCACCAAAGTAACGGATTACATCCAGGGCTTCCCGGTCAGTACGGCAAAAAGCCTGGAGCTCGAGGAAGGCTGGAAGCATTTCTCCGAACTGGTGGAAAGCTCCACGGATGAAAGCATGCCGAGAGTCGCAGTGACGTCCGAAGATCCCGCCCTGATCCAGTTCACGGGAGGCACGACGGGACTGCCGAAAGGAGCGCTGCTCACGCATTTCAACCTCATCGCCGGCACCTTGCAGGGCTCGCTTTGGGGAAATTCCATCACGACTTACATTCCCCACGCGCAGCGGGCCGTCATCGCCGCCATTCCCTATTTCCACATTTACGGCAATACGTTTTCCATGAACTGGGGGATGTTCAACGCCGCCACACAGGTGATGTTTCCGAGATTCGAACTGGAAGAATTCATGGCCGTTCTGGCCGGCGTCGATGAAATCACCTACTTCCCCACCGTGCCGACGATGGTAACGGCCATCGTCAATCATCCCAAGGCCGCCGAAATGGATCTGGGCGCCAAGATCCGCCTGCTCAGCACGGGCGGCGCTCCCATGCCCGTCGAACTCATCCAACGGGTCAAGGACATCGGGATCTTTTTCAATGAAGGCTGGGGCATGAGTGAAACGGCTTCCGTCGGCATCAGCATTCCGATCCTGCGCCACAAACCGGGATCCATCGGCTGTCCATACCCCGGCAATGACGTGCGGCTGGTCGATATCGAAACGGGGCTGAACGACGTCAAACCCGGCGAACCGGGTGAAATTCTGCTGAAAGGCCCCACGGTCATGAAGGAGTACTGGCAGAATCCCGAAGAAACGGCCAACCAGTTGAAGGACGGGTGGCTTTCCACCGGCGATATTGCGCAGATGGACGAAGACGGGTACTTCTACATCGTGGACCGCAAGAAAGACATGATCATCGCCGGCGGGTTCAACATCTACCCGCGCGAAGTGGATGAAGTTCTGTATCAGCATCCCAAGGTGGCCGAGGCGATTTCCGCCGGCGTTCCGGACACGTATCGCGGGGAAACCGTCAAAGCTTTTATTGTGCTGAAGCCGGGCCAGGAAGCCACGGAAAAGGAAATCATCGATTTCTGCAAACAGAAGCTGGCGCCCTACAAGGTGCCGAAACTGATCGAATTCCGCAAGGAGCTGCCCAAATCCGCCGTCGGCAAGATTCTGCGCAAAATCCTGCGGGACGAAGAACTTTCGAAGAGCAAAAAATAAGGAGATGCGAGCATGATCAAAACCGTAGAACAATATCTGGAAAGTTTGAATGACGGCCGGGAAGTCTGGTGTCTGGGCGAAAAGGTGAAAGATGTCCGGACCCATCCGTCGATCAGCACGATTGTGCGGATGGCGGCAATGGACTATGTGCTGCCCAGCCATCCCGATTACCGAAAGATTTTTGTCACCCGGGACCAGGACGGCGAGGACATCAATTTTCTGCTGACCTCTCCGAAAACCCCGCAGGACATGCTGCGCAGACGGGAATGCTACATGGTCGGCATGCGCTCGGGCGGCGGCGTCCTGGTACACTGCATGGGAGCGGATGCCCTGGCTTCTTTCAGCGTGGCCGCCGAGGTGATGGATAAGAAACTGGGCACCCATTATATGGAGCGCGTTGAAAATTACCGGCGGCATCTCCAGAAGAACGACCTTGCCCTGACCGGCGCCATTACGGATGTCAAAGGGGACCGCAGTCTTCACCCCGCCCAGCAAAAGCAGCATAAAGATTTTTATTTGAGAATTGTGGACCGGCGGAAGGACGGCATTGTCGTGCGGGGCGCCAAAGTGCACATCAGCGCGTCTCCCTGCGCCAACGAGCTTTTGTGCCTGCCCTGCCGGACCCACGGCGAAGCCGACAAGGATTACGCCCTGGCCTTTGCCGTTCCGGTTGCCACCAAAGGCGTCAAGCTCCTGGGGGTTGAGCCGAATGTGCGGCTGTACGGCGAAGAATGCGAATTTGATTATCCCGCTTCCGATCATCTTCAGCCTTCGGAATCCCTGATCATTTTTGATGATGTGTTTGTTCCCTGGGAGCGGGTCTTTATGTGCGGCGAATGGCAGTACTCCCAGATTCTGGCGTATGCCTTTGCCAGCTATCACCGACTGTTCGGCACCTGCAAGATGACGTGGACGCTGGAACTGATGACCGGCGCGGCGAGCCTCATCGCCGAATACAACGGCGTCCAGAATATTCCGCATGTGCGCAAGAAGCTGGCCTGGATGGCCTATATCACCGAAACCGTGCAGATGCTGTCCAAGCAGGCCTGCCTTGATCCGGTAAGCGAGTTCGGAATGGATGTGCTGATGCCCAACCGCATGGCGATCAACGCCTCCAAATGGACTTACGCCAGCAACTTCCACACCCTGTGCCAGCACATGCAGGACATCGGCGGCGGACTTACCACCACCGTCCCGGCGTATCGCGACTGGAAGAATCCGGAAATCAAACCGTTTATCGAAAAGTATCTGGCGGCCAGAGACGGGGTTTCCACCGAAGACCGTTTGCGCATCTTGAGGCTGATTAAGGACATCACCGGAAATCACTGGCAGGTTGATACCATCCACGGCGAAGGCTCGATGGCCGCTCAGGAGATGTTCCTTTACGGCAGCGCCGACTGGAAGAAACTTCAGGCGGCGGCCAGAAGAGCCGCCAACATGGACGGCTGGCAACAGGATTCCGTCTACGGCAAATTGCCGACGATCGCCGAATGCGTCAAGATGCCGCCCATCGACGAATCGTACAGCAGTTTTGTGCCCCCGATAAAGAAATGACGGCGGCGCCGGATCCGGCACAAGGTTTACCGGTTTTTTGAACGGCGGAGTGACGGTTCCTTTTCTCTGC
>DAOTJI010000002.1:67632-72549 GCA_035448625.1 Smithellaceae bacterium
CGGCACAAGGTTTACCGGTTTTTTGAACGGCGGAGTGACGGTTCCTTTTCTCTGCTTCACGATCTTCTTGCAGGAACAATCCGACTCAGGCCGGCGCGCGGCGGACTGCGCCCTGGGATCGGACTTTTGTGGCTGGGGAAAAAGGCCGGCTGGTTCCCGCCGGAATTCACCGAGATGATCCGGCCCATCGTTTTGGTCGCGGCCGGCGTTTTGCTTGTTGCCCTGGCTTTGTTGACGAACAAAGCAGGCGACCGGAAAGGAGTGTGAGCGGATTGCTTTTGTGAATAAACATTTCAGCCTGAAAGGTCCGGATCAAAGATTCAGTCCCCCAGACCGTTGCGGTTTGTATTGACATGAAACTGCGCCCTCCCTATACTTCCGGCATGCCAAGGGACCTGAAGAACGGACGTATTTTGACGTCCTGCCCCATTGATGAGATTTTGCCGGAGTTGAAGGAAGCCATCCGAAAGCGTTCTTCCCTGGTCCTTCATGCGCCGCCCGGCGCCGGCAAGACCACACGGGTTCCGCTGGCGCTCCTGGATGTGATCCCGCCTGAAAAGGGGCGAATCCTCATGCTGGAACCGCGGAGGATTGCCGCCGTCTCCGCCGCCCGGTGGATGGCCAAGACGCTGGGCGAGGAGGTCGGCCGGACGCTCGGTTATTCCATCCGGTTTGACAGCCGCACATCGAAAGAAACCCGCGTGGAAGTCATGACGGAGGGGATTCTCACAAGACGCATCCTGGCCGATCCTGATCTTGCGGGCGTCGCCATGGTTATCTTTGACGAGTTCCATGAGCGGAGCCTGCAAACCGACCTGGCGCTGGCTCTTTGTCTGGATATCCGCCGCGCCCTGCGGGAAGATCTGAAAATTCTCGTGATGTCCGCCACTCTGGACGGCGGTCCGGTTGCGGCCCTTCTCGACGGGGCGGCCGTCCTTTCATCGCGGGGCCAAGCACACCCTGTGGAGGAGCGTTACTGCGGGGACCATCCGAATCAATTCGTCGCGGCGCGCATGACGGATACCGTTCAGAAGGCGTTGCAGGAGACGTCCGGCGACATCCTCGCCTTTCTGCCGGGGTCCGGGGAAATTCTTGCCGTGCGCAATACCCTCGAAGAAAAGCTCAGGAACCGGGGGATAAACAACCTATCGATCCATGCCCTTTACGGTGAACTGCCCTTTGAGGAGCAGGAACGGGCGATTCTTCCCGCTTCCGGTCGAAAGATCGTTCTTGCGACAAACATCGCGGAGACCAGCCTGACCATTGAAGGCGTCCGTGTGGTGATTGACGGCGGATTGACTCGCAGGCTTCAGTACGATCCCGCAACCGGCATGAACCGTCTGGTCACCGTCACGGTTTCACAGGCCTCCGCCCGGCAACGCCGGGGCCGCGCAGGGCGTCTCGGGCCGGGCGTCTGCTATCGTCTCTACAGTCAACATACCTTCCAATCCCTGATTCCCTTTGACCCGCCGGAAATCGCCGTTTCCGATCTATCCTCGCTGGTTCTTGATCTGGCCGCCTGGGGCATCGGAAATCCGGCCGCGCTTTCCTGGCTCGATGCGCCTCCCCCTGCTGCCTGGCGTGCGGCGCAGGAATTGCTCAAAGGATTGGGCGCACTGGATGCAAGAGGTTCGATTACGCCTGTCGGCAGGGCCATGGCGCGCCTTCCGCTTCATCCGCGCCTGGGCCGCCTGCTTCTGAAAGCGGCCGACCTGGGCTTCCCGTCGCAGGGCGCGGATCTGGCGGCTCTCCTGTCTGAACGGGACATCATCCGCCATTCCGGCGCTTCCCTGACGCATGCACCAAACCGGTTTGACTTGAACGATCGTCTCCAACGGCTGCAACACTGGCGGCAGAAAAAAGTTTTGACCGCAAGCGACGATCCTCTGGCCCTGCGCGCCGTTGACCGCTCTGCGCGGCAACTGCTGCGCATGACGGACAAAACACGGGAGTCCTCCGGGGGAGAAACCGGGGACATGATCCCTCGTTTGCTTCTGGCTGCTTTTCCCGACCGCATCGCCAAAAGGCGCGAAGACGACAGCGGCCGCTATGTCATGCGTTCAGGAAAAGGCGTCCGGCTGTCCGCAAAAACCATCCCGGCCGGAAGTCCCTATATTGTTGCGCCCATAGTGGACAAGGGCACAAAGGCGGAAGGCAAGGTGCATATGGCCGAATCGTTGACGGAGGAGCTCATCCGGAAGGAATTGAGCGGCGAGATCGAAACCCTGCGGCGCCTCGACTGGGACAGACAGGAAGCTCGAGTGATCGCTGTGGAGGAAGAGCGCTTGGGGACCCTCACGCTTTCCGTCAAACCCGCAAGCCCGTCCAGGGAGGAAATCACAACACTGCTTTGTGAAGCCATCCGGTCAAAGACGGCCAGGGTTTCCTTCGGGCGGGAGGCCTTGCAGTTTCAGGCCCGTGTGCGCCTGATGAAAGAAACTTATGCTGAAGAAAACTGGCCGGATCTCTCTGAAGAAGCGCTTCTTGCGTCGCCGGAAGACTGGCTTTTGCCCTGGCTTTCCGGCATCCGCAACGCCGCGCAGCTGGCCGCGCTGAACATCCTGCCGGCGCTTACGGAAACGCTGACGCGGAACCAGCGTCATCTTCTCGATGAGCGCGCCCCTGCGACGATCGGCGTGCCCAGCGGACACACCATCCCGATTGATTATGTTGCAGGCGAAATCCCGGTCCTGGCCGTCAAACTCCAGGAGATGTTTGGTCTGGCCGATACCCCGGCCATAGCGGACGGTCGCGTAAAATTGTTGCTCCATCTCCTCTCGCCAGCCCGGAGACCCGTTCAGATCACCAGGGATCTGAACCGATTCTGGACCACCGGCTACCCGCAGGTAAAAAAGGAACTGAAGGGCCGCTATCCGAAACATCCCTGGCCCGACGACCCCTGGAACGCCCCTCCGACCAGAAAAACAAAAAACCGCAAAAGATGACGCAAACAGGGTTCAAGCGACAGGCCGCGAAGATTGAATTCGAACTTCCGTCGTGATCTACATGGACCCTGTATAGGGAGAGCCGTCGTACCAGATTTTCATCCCGCAGATTTTGAAAAAAATGTTTGACGGGCAACGGCCTGCTTTCCTCCGGATCATTGTTTTTTTCGTCCTATCCATGATTCCAACCCTTCTTCATGCTGTCGATGGTTTGACGGTCTGCCCTCCCGTAAAAGTGCCTTATAAATTTTCCCCGCCAGGTCCCTGCCGATTCCCGGCACTTTCTGTAAATCGTCCAGGGAGGCTTTGCGCACCCGTTCGGCAGAGCCGAAATGCTTCAACAGCCGTGTCCTTCTTGAAAGTCCGATATCGGGAATCGCGTCCAAAACGGAGCTCAAATCATTTTTTACCCTGACCTTGCGATGGTAGGTGAGAGCGAACCGGTGGGCCTCGTTCCGCAGTCGCTGCAGAATGGAGAGTGCGGCGGGTGAGGACGAAAGATAAATCGCGTCCTTTCGCCGGGGCAAATAGACGCGATCCTCCGATTTTGCCGGTTTTCCCTGAAGTCTTCTTTTGATCGCCAGAAAGGATCTTTCTTCTTTGGCCAGGCCGATGACGTCCAGCTGAATCTTCAAGTCATTCAAGACGGCAAGGGCGACGTTGAGCTGCCCCTTGCCTCCGTCAACCACCAGGAGGTCGGGCGCCGGGTCCGGACCTTGAAAACGGCGCGTCAGCACCTCGCGCATCATTCCATAGTCATCCGGCGCATCCGAGGTTTTAATACGGAACCGCCGATAGCCCGTTTTATCGGGCTCCCCGTCCTGAAAAGTCACCCTCGACCCCACGGCGCTTTTGCCGCTGATATTGGAAATATCATAGCATTCCATCCGCCGCGGCAGTTTCGACAAAGACAGTTTCCGCTGAAGGATTTGCAGCGCGGCGCTTTTTTGCTCTTCTTTTTTCCGGTAAGATAAAAAGAGCTCGCGGGCGTTGGCGCAGGCCATCTCCAGCAGCGCTTTTTTCGGGCCGCGCCGGGGAACCGTAAGGACCACCTTTTTCCCTCTTTTTTCCGCCAGCCATTCGGCCATTACCTCTTCATCGGGGAGGCGAACCGGCAGGATGATTTCTTCCGGCATGCCGGAGGCGTCATCATACTGCATGAGCGCTGAGGATATGATTTCCCCCCTATCCGCTTTTGTTTTGAACGGCATAAAGGATTTGCTGCCCGTGAGCTTGCCGGCGCGAACCAATAAGACACAGAGCTGACGGAAATCACCCTCTTCATGAACGCCCAGCACATCCTGGTTCCTTCCGCCTCCCCAGTCCACGTTTTGTTTTTCCAGCGCGTGCTCCAGCGCGCCGATCCGGTCGCGCAGCCGCGCGGCATCCTCGAAGCGCAGATTCTGCGCCGCTTGTTCCATCTGCTTTTTCAAATCGGAAATCAGTTCACGGCGTCGGCCCCGCAGAAAGGACACGGCATTTTCCACCAGCGTCCGGTATGCCGCTTCATCAATCCGGTTTTTACAGGGCGCCAGACACCGTCCGATTTGATATTCCAGGCACGGCCTGGCCCGAAGCTGAAAATCCCGGTCCCGGCATGTGCGCAGGGGAAAGATGCGTTGAATGAAACGGAGCGTTTCCTTGGCGGCCAGCCCCGACGGGTACGGACCGAAATAAAGCGCCGCGTCATTTTGTCTTTTGCGCACCAGCCGCAGGCGCGGAAACGTCTCCGCGGGATCCAGCGACAGATGGTAATAGGTTTTGTCGTCCCGCAGAATGACGTTGTAGCGCGGGCGATGTTTTTTGATAAGGTTGTTTTCCAGAATCAGCGCTTCTTTTTCCGTGGCGGTCGTGATGAACGCAATATCGCTTGCCCTCGCCATCAGAAACGGCGCCATCGGCCTAGTGTTCCTGCCGGTCAAATAGGAACTGATGCGGTTTTTCAGATCATTGGCCTTGCCCACATAAATCA
>DAOTJI010000003.1:0-66002 GCA_035448625.1 Smithellaceae bacterium
GAAACTGCAGAAAAAATAAAACCTGAAGAAGGAGACAAGATATGAAAATGTTCAAAAGCAGCAAGTGGTTTGTCATCCTGGCCGTCATCGCGGCCCTTGTGGTGTCGGGCGCGGCCGGCGCGTTCGCGGCCCCCAAGCAGAAAAATATTATTCTGGCCACAACGACCAGCACGCAGGATTCCGGACTGCTCGATACCCTGATCCCGATCTTTGAAAAGGAGACGGGCTATTTCGTGAAGACGATTGCCGTGGGTTCCGGTCAGGCCATGGCAATGGGACAGAAGGGCGAGGCCGATGTCATGCTGGTTCATTCCCCGGATGCCGAAAAGAAGTTTGTCGAAGCGGGCTATGGGATCAACCGCCGCCTGGTGATGCACAACGACTTCATCATTGTAGGCCCGCCGTCCGACCCGGCCCGGATCAAAGGAGTAAAATCTTCGTCCGACGCGCTGAAGAAGATTGCCGCCGCCAATGCCCTTTTCATTTCCAGGGGCGACAACTCCGGAACGCATGCGAAGGAAAAAAACCTGTGGAAGAAGGCAGACATCAATCCGACCGGGCAGAAGTGGTTTCAGGAAACGGGGCTGGGCATGGGTCAGACGCTGAATGTCGCCTCCGAGAAAAAAGCCTACACGCTGGCGGACCGGGGCACGTACCTGGCAACCCGTAAGAATCTGGGTCTTGCGATCCTGAACGAAGGCGATGCGGCGCTGCTCAACATTTATCACGTGATTGAAGTGAACAGCGCGAAGTGGCCGAAAGCCAATGCTCCCGGCGCTAAAGCATTTGCCGATTTCATGGTTTCCAAAAGAACGCAGGACATCATCAGAACATTCGGTGTTGAGAAATTCGGATCGCCGCTTTTTTTCCCGGATGCCGGTAAAAAAGTGGACGACCTGGGGAAGTAGCCTCTCACGATGGATTTGATTGTCCAGGGCGTCATCAAAGCCTTTCAACTGATCGTCAGCTTCGATCCTGAAGTGATGGGAATCACGTGGCTGTCCCTCAAAATATCGGGGACGGCCACGTTCATCAGCCTGTTCTTCGGCGTTTCCATCGGAACGGTCGTCGCGTTGAACAATTTTCCGGGGAAAAGGCTGGTCATCAGCATTATCAACACGGGCATGGGTTTGCCACCCGTTGTGGTTGGCCTTTTTGTGACCATCATGATCTGGCGCAGCGGTCCGCTGGGTTTTCTGGAAATCCTCTACACGCCGTATGCGATGATCATCGCGCAGGCCATCATTGCCACGCCGATCGTCATGGGCATTTCGCTCGCTTCGATTCAGAACCTGCCGCCCAATCTGCGGCTGCAGATTCTGTCGCTGGGCGCCAGCCGGATGCAGATGGTCTGGGTTCTCATCCAAGAATCCCGTCTTCCGCTTCTGGCCGCCGTGATGGCTGGTTTCGGCGGGGTGATTTCCGAAGTCGGCGCCTCGATCATGGTCGGAGGCAACATCAAGGGGTACTCGCGCGTGCTGACCACCGCGACGGTGATGGAAACCGGAAAGGGAAATTTCGACATCGCCATCGCGCTGGGCATCATTCTTTTGATTCTGGCGTTTCTGGTCAATCTCCTGCTCACACAAATCCAGCAAAGGCAGCAGCCGAGATGAATACTATTCTGAGTGTCGAAAATTTGATCGTACACCGCGGCGGCGTCAGGGTGCTGGACATACGGGAGCTGAAGGTTCAGGAAAGCAGAATTCTGGCTTTAATCGGACCCAACGGAGCGGGCAAGTCCACCCTGCTTCTGACCATGGCGGGCCTGCTGAAACCGAGACAGGGGAAAATAGTTTACAAGGGACGGCCCATCGAAACCAGCGCGGACCGCTCGTGGATGCGCAGGAGGGTGTGCGTTGTTTTCCAGGAGCCGCTGCTGCTCAATACTTCCGTTTACAAGAATGTGGCGCTGGGGCTGAAGTTCCGCGGTTTGACGAGCGGCGACATTCGGAAGAATGTTGAAGACGCCCTGGATTATTTCGGCATCAGTTCACTGGCGAAAAGATCGGCCAAAACGCTTTCGGGCGGAGAGTCCAAAAGAGTTTCCCTGGCGCGCGCCTTTGCTCTCAAGCCGCATTTGATTTTGCTGGACGAGGCCTTCAATTCCCTCGATCCGCCCACGCGCGAAACGCTGATCGACGACCTGGGGCATATTCTGAAAGAGACGAAAATCACTGCCGTGCTGGCGCTGCACGACCGGGAGGAGACGCTGCGCCTGGCACAGGATGTCACGGTGATGTCTGAAGGACGGATCATCCAGACCGGCACCACGGCCCAGATTTTCAATCAGCCCCAATCCGAATTTGTGGCCAATTTTGTCGGCACCGAAACCATTCTGGAAGGGACCGTCCAATTCATCCGGTCGGGGCTGATGGAAGTGCTTGTGTCGGGAAAAACAGTTGAGGCGACGGGCAATGTTCCGGCGGGCCAGAAAGTGTTTTGCTGCATAAGGCCGGAAAACATCGTCGTGGCGCGGGAAGCGCCGGAAAATACGAGCGCCCGTAACATTTACGAGGCTCGAATTCAGAAGATGGTCCGCCAGGCTTTTTTCTATAAACTGGTTCTGGACTGCGGTTTTCCCTTGGTCGCTTATCTCACCGTGTCTTCCTGCGAAGATCTGGGTCTTTGCGAGGGAGCCAGGGTGTTCGCGTCCGTCAAGGCCACCGCCGTTCACGTCATGCGACGGGAACCATAGGCGGATTTGAGTTTCATTGTGGGATGGAGCCGTCAAAAAGGAAAAGATGGATCAACCGTTTTTTGCTCGTTGACCGTTTTTTCCGAACGAATGTATTTTTCCGCTTTTTGATGAATCGGGCGGGCGTGAACGACAATGGAACGAGGAATGGTCGGGCAGGCGAGTTGACAGGCACCGCACCCGATGCAGTACTTCTTGTCGATTTCCGGGTACAGGATATTGTTCTTGTCCACAAAACGGATGGCGTGCGTCGGGCAGACCTCTCCGCAGGCGCCGCAATTGTTGTGCTCGACGTAGACCACGCAGATATCTTCCAGCAGCTTCGCCTCGCCGATCTGCGTCAGCTTTTTTTCATCAAGAGACAGAGGCAGGATGGCCCCCGTCGGACAAATCTTTGCACAAATGTTGCATTCATACTCGCAGTAGCTTTTTTCATAATTCATTTTGGGCTGCATCAGACCCGCAATTCCGTAATCCAGTAAAGCCGGCGTCAGCACCTGCGTGGGACAGGCGCCGATGCACAGGGAGCAGGCCGTGCAGGCCTGTGTAAAGCGTGTCGCGTTGAGGGATCCCGGAGGAGTGACGGGTGGATCCGCCGGACCGGATGGAATGCCCGGAATCCAGAGGGGATTCGCTTTTGCCGCCAGAAAAGCGGCTGCCGCGGCAATGCCTCCAATCAAAAAGCCGCGGCGTCCCGGCGACCAGGGATGCGTGCTTTTTTGCCCCTGTCTTCGCTCATATCGAATGGTACCGCGGGAACAGGCGTCAAGGCAGTTGAAACAGCCTACGCAGCGGCTCATATCCATAGAGCCGTCTTGCAGGTCGATACACTGGGCTTTGCAGACATTTTCGCACTGCGAACATTCGGAACAAACCGTTCGGTTCAATGTAAATCGAAAAAAAGACATGCGGGAGATCAGTCCCAGGAAAGTTCCTACAGGGCACAACGTATTGCAGTATAGTCGCCCGTGTTTGGCGCAGAGATACAAAATCAGCGCGATGAAAACCGCCGTCGCGCCCAGTGCCGTGAAGGGGATGAAGGCGGTCTGCTTTGGATACAAGTAAACGTCAAAGGGCTTTAATGTCAAAATGCCCAGGTTGTAAGCCTGGACGACCAGGGGTTGCAGAAAGTAGGTAAAAATTCTTCCGGCCAGTGAATACGGATCCAGAAGAAGAATGGGAAAAAGGAAACCGATCGCGGCCGCGGCCGCCGCCAGGACGAGAATGGTATGGCGAAGGCCGTTATGCGGTTTGGAAAAAGAGCTCCCGGATTTCAGGCCCATCCGCCGGGATCCCCAAATCAGCAAATCCTGAATCGTTCCCAGAGGACACAGGAAAGAGCAATAAATCCTGCCAAAAATCAATGTCATCAGCACAATAAAAATCAAGCCGGCGATAAAAAGGGATTCAGGCTGCGTGATGATCCTCAGCAGTGCGGGAAAAAACTGAAAAGGCGGAAGCGTCTCGGACAGAAAAACGGAAATATTTCCTGTGCCTGTAAACAGAAGGACAAAAAGGAGGAGGATGGCAACGGATAGAATTTTGCGTGCTTTGATGAGGATCAATAAAGGCGTTCCTTATTTTTTTGAAAGGCGTTCCCGGAACGGGGAACGGTCCTGCCGGCCGCGGGCAAGGTTTTTATTGAATACCTGGTCCGATGACGAAATGCGGCCTGCGTAAACGGGGCCGTTCCTGCCCTACAGGGTATAGGTGACGATCTTCAGCTCTTTCAGATTCATATTCCCGATTCTTTGAGCATGGGCCATTTTGATGTATCCGATATCTTCAGGCTCTTTTCCAAAAATCCGGGCGGCTGCCGCGTCTACCGCCACAATATCCTTTGAGATCAGCAGCGTCTTTTTCATTTGAACGACGGCGGATTGAGGATTGGACGGTCCCGAGGGACCCTGGCTCATCAGTACGCGGTAGGCGTCCACAATGTTGAGATCCGGCTTGCGGTAGAGGCAGAAGTCCGCGATGCACTGGTCAAGGCCGGTCAGGTGATATTCCATGCGGTTTTTCACGATTCCCATCAGGTTTTTCATGGCGATGGAAAGATGGGTGGAGCCGTGATGTTTGAGGATCGGAACATTGATCAGCACGTCGCTGTCCAGAATCAAGCCGGGGATTTCCGCGGTCTTGAGTCGCTTTCCTCCCGGAATTTTGACTTCTCGATAGCTGAAATCATCCATCGGAACAACGGCGGCGCGGGCGGCCCGGGCAGCCTCTTCAATGCCGCTCAGCCTGTAGCAATTGCGGGCGTTTGAAGACGTCGTCATGACCACGTTGTCCAAGACATAAACGCGTTTGGCGCCGGCCGCGTAGCAAGATTCAATGACGGTTTTGACGAGCAGCGGGTTGGTGGTGGCGCCGACTTCGGGCACGCGTGGAAAACCGATATTCGGTTTGACGACGACCGTTTGCCCTTTTTTGACGAATCGGCTCATGCCGCCCATCAGTTCGATGGCTTTTTTAAACAGGACATCCGGTTCGCCGTTCTTGACGGCGACCAGATCCGGGATGGCGGCCGGCTTTTCCCCGGCCATGAGCAAACCGGGTTTGCCGAGAATAACTGCGCCGCCCGCGACAAGACCCAGCGTCAAACCTTTCCGGATCACTTCCCGCCGGTTGAACGTTCTAGTGTCTTCCGTCATATTTCCCGCCCGCCTCGAATGGTTTAGGGACAAACATATCAGGCGGTTAAATCATATGGAAAAACAGAAGATGTGTCAATGAAAAACGGTTGGCCGCGGACTGCTCAAAGAAATTTATCTGTTCAAAGTTTTGCGGATCGTATAAAATCCAAGAAAAAAGGGGAGGGTCATGCAAAATTCCACTTTCAGCATAACGGGCGTGCAATCTTTTCGCGGGATAGCCGCAGCTTTTGCGCTGCTGGTTTTTCTCCCGTGTCTTTTGAGTCTCATCCATGTGACATTTGCACAGGAATGGAAGATTCATTTCTTTCCGGCGGCAATTTTTCTGGCCGCCGTCCGCTTTGGTCCCGTGGGAGGACTCGTTGCCGGCCTGACCGGCTCTCTCTATTCCGCCATTCTGCTCGGCAATCCCTGGCTGATGGCGGGCAATGCCATCCTGGGATTCTTTGCCGGCTTTTTTTATCGCAAGACGTCAAAAATTGTTTTTTCCGTGATCCTTGCTTTTGCGTATCAGCTTCCCTGGTTGATTTTGTCCGACTGTTATTTCGCCGGTCTTTCCCCCGTGTTTATTGCCGAACTGGCCGTCGTTTTGTTTTTAGGCAATCTGATGTGGGCTTTGCTGATTTTGCCGGGGATGAAGCCGATTAAAAAATATTTATGCTGACCCCCGATTTTTCCCGCTATTCGCTGGCTCTTCTGCAAGGGGACATCTTTCTCCACTCCTCCGCGGGTAGCGGCCTGCGTCCGTTATGGGAAGCCCTGGAAAAATATTCGGACAGGTCCGGGCTGATGCTGCATGACAAGGTTATGGGACTTGCGGCAGCCCGGCTGATTGAGCGATCCGGAATCATTAACGAAGTTTGTGCGGAAGTTGCATCGCTTCCTGCCAAGCAATTTCTGAAAGAATGCGGCATCCGTTTAACGGCGTTCAAACTCGTGAAAAACATTCTGGCCAAAGATCACAGCCGCATCTGCCCCGGTGAAATCATTGCGCTTTACACCGGCGAACCGGATGCTTTTTATCGGAAAATCAAGGAGATGCTGGACAGCCAGGCCACTTCTTGAATCTCCGAACCGGCACGTGAAGATTTTTTTCCCGGGCAGGAGAGGGATGAATAAAATGAGCCACACTGCTTCATCCGGACGGCAGTGTGGCTTTTTTAAAAAAGGATTTATTTCATGGCCTGTTCAACCGCGACGGCGACGGCAACCGAAGCGCCGACCATCGGATTGTTTCCCATGCCGATGAGTCCCATCATCTCCACATGCGCGGGGACGGAGGATGATCCGGCGAACTGAGCGTCCGAGTGCATGCGCCCCATGGTGTCGGTCATGCCGTAGGAAGCGGGGCCGGCGGCCATGTTGTCCGGATGCAGCGTTCTTCCCGTTCCCCCGCCGGAGGCCACGGAGAAGAATTTCCGGCCGGCCAGAATACATTCTTTCTTGTAAACGCCCATCACCGGATGCTGAAACCGCGTCGGGTTGGTGGAGTTGCCCGTGATGGCCACATCCACGCCTTCCATGTGCATGATGGCTACGCCTTCGCGCACGTCGTCCGCACCGTAGCACCGCACGGCTGCGCGTTCCCCTTTGGAATACGCCTTTTCCTTGACCACGGAAACCTTTCCCGTCTTGTAGTCAAAGGCCGTTGCCACATGCGTGAAGCCATTGACGCGGGCGATAATGTGCGCCGCATCCTTGCCCAGACCGTTCAGGATGACCCGCAAAGGTTTCTTGCGCGCCTTGTTGGCGGACTTGGCAAGCCCGATGGCGCCTTCCGCAGCCGCAAAGGATTCATGACCCGCGCAAAAAGCGAAGCAGGCGGTCTCTTCCCGAAGCAGCATGGAGGCGAGATTCCCGTGGCCGATGCCCACCTTGCGGTCATCGGCGACGGAACCGGGGATGCAGAAGGACTGAAGCCCTTCGCCCAGCGTTTCGGCGATGTCCGCAGCGTATTTCTGTCCCTTTTTAATGGCGACGGCCGCGCCGACAAGATAGGCCCATCCGGCGTTTTCAAATGAAATCGGCTGAATGTCCTTCACGATTTTCCGAACATCAAGGCCTTTCCCCATGCATATTTTTTCGGCTTCCTCCAACGAGGAAATGCCGTATTTGGCGAGAAAAGGAGTGATCTGGTTGATTCTTCTTTCGTATCCTTCAAATAGTGCCATGGTAATACTCCTTATTCTTTTCTTGGATTAATGGTTTTGACGGCTTCGGCAAAGCGGCCGTAGGTCCCGGTGGCTTTGGCCAGCGCGGCGGCCGGGTCCATGCCTTTGGCGATATTGTCCATCATGACGCCCAGCTGGACAAATTTATAGCCGATGATTTCGTTGTCGGTGTCGAGACCGATTTCGGTTACAAAGCCTTCCGCCATCTCCAGATAGCGGGGGCCTTTAGCTTTGGTGCCGTACATCGTGGCGATCACGCTGCGTAGTCCCTTGCCCAGGTCTTCCAGACCCGCGCCGATGGGAAGCCCGCCTTCGGAAAACGCGGTCTGCGATCGGCCGTACACGATCTGCAGAAAGATTTCCCTCATGGCCACGTTGATGGCGTCGCAGACGAGGTCGGAATTCAGCGCTTCCAGAATGGTCTTGTTGGGTAAGATTTCGGCGGCCATGGCGGCGGAATGGGTCATGCCGGTGCAGCCGATCGTTTCCACCAGCGCTTCTTCGATGATGCCGTTTTTTACATTCAGGGTCAGTTTGCAGGCTCCCTGCTGAGGCGCGCACCAGCCGACGCCGTGGGTCAGGCCGCTGATATCCTTGATTTCCTTTACCTGCGTCCATTTGCCCTCCTGCGGGATGGGGGCGGGGCCGTTCTTGGCGCCCTTGGCAACTACGCACATTTGTGCAACTTCATGAGTTTGCTCCATAAAAACTCCATCTCCTTCCAATAAAATATTGCGGATAACCTCGGTTATCCGATTTGTTTTTTCGTTGAATGGGAAGATCTCCATTCATGGATCGTTTCAGGTCAACAACCGTCGTGAATCTATGCAAAAAGAAGCCTTTAGTCAACAGGATTATTGGATTGATGAAGAATTTCCGGCCTTGTCTTTATCGGCGCGGCTTGCCGTGTTGCAAATTCAGCCAGACCTTCAGAGTCAACAGAAACCATTGGCATTTTCCGGAAGCAGGGATTATAACGGGCAAAAGCGAAAAGCCTTTTGTGCAAATAAAAGGGGAGGTGCTCCATCGTGAATTATCATCTTTATCTGGAAAAAATCCGCGCCGGGAAAAAGGGGTTGAATCCCTACCTGGACCATTTCAACATCCAAGTGATAGATCTGTCATCCGGCCGCGCCGTCTTTCGGATGCCGGTGCGCCCTGAATACCTGCAGGGCGCCGGATTCATGCAGGGAGGTTTGATGGTCGCACTGGCGGACGAGGCCATCGCGCACGCCATGATGACGGTTCTCGCGCCGGAAGAAGGATTGACGACGATCGAGTTGAAAAGCAATTTTCTGACCGGCGTGGACAAAGGAGAGCTTGTGGCCGAAGCGAGCGTTTTCAAGAAAGGCAGAAGCCTCATCATCGGAGATTGCCTGGTCACGGACGACGGGCGAAAACCCGTTTGCCGCACTTCCGCAACCTTCATGCTGTTGAGATCAAAACAGAAGTAAGGGCAGGGTGCAAACCGCCGGGTTATCGGCGATCCTGAGGGCGGAATGATCCGGATTCGCTCAGGCCAGAAGCCGCTCCACTTCGCCGCGGATTTCCTGCAGACGTTCGGCGGAGGACGCCTCAAAGCGAAGGACGATGACCGGCTGCGTGTTGGAGCAGCGGACCAGCGCCCAGCCGTCCCCAAAGGGCACGCGGATGCCGTCAATGTCGATGACGCCCGGCGTATGCCGGTAGTGCTCCTTGATTTTGGCCACTACCGCTTTTTTCCGGTCATCATCGCAATCGATCCGGATTTCCGGCGTGGCGAAGGTTTTCGGAACGTCGGCGAGGAGTTCGGAGAGTTTCAGGCCGGTCTGGGAGAGAATCTCCAGCAGTCTTGCGGCGGCGTAAACGGCGTCGTCATATCCGAAGTAACGGTCGGCAAAAAACAGGTGGCCGCTCATTTCTCCCCCCAGCAGGGCTTTTTCCTCCTTCATCTTGGCCTTGATCAGTGAATGCCCGGCCTTCCACATCAGCGGCCTGCCGGAATATTTCCGAACGCTGTCGTAAAGGACCTGGGAACACTTGACTTCGCCGATGATGGTCGCACCGGGTTGATCCTTCAGAATAAAACGCGCGAACAACAGAAGCAGTTTGTCTCCCCAGATGATCTCGCCGGTGTCGCTGATCACGCCGATGCGATCCGCGTCTCCATCGAAGGCAATGCCGAGATCCGCTTTGCTTTCGGCCACCCGGCGGATCAGATCCGTCAGATTTTCCTCAACGGTAGGATCCGGAAAATGATGAGGGAAGCGGCCGTCCGGATCGCAATAGAGGGGGATGACATCGCAGCCCATTCTTTCCAGAATGGGAAGGGCAAATTTCCCCCCGACGCCGTTTCCTGCATCGAGGACGACCTTCAGTTTTTTTGACACGCGGACGGAGTCGAAGATGTAGTCCTGGTAAATCGTCGTGATGTCCTTCGTCTGTGCGGTTCCTTTGCCGGAAAGATAGCTTCCGGATTCCATGATGCGTCTCAGTTCCTGGATCTGCTCCCCATGGATGGAATCGTACCCGACGCAGATTTTAAAGCCGTTGAACTCCGGCGGGTTATGGCTTCCGGTGATCATGACGCCGCCTCCCGCTCCTAAATGGCGGATGGAAAAATACAGCATGGGGGTCGCGCAAAGGCCGATGTCGACGGTGTTGACTCCGGCGGCGTTCAATCCCGCGATCAGAAAACGGCGGTAATCGTCCGAACTCAGGCGGCAGTCGCGCCCGACGGTCATGGTCCGGACATTGTGTTGAAGAGCATACGTGCCGATGGCGCGTCCCAGGTTCACGATAAAAACTTCGTTGAGGTCCTTGTCGACCGTGCCGCGCACGTCGTATTCACGAAAAACATTTGGATTCATTCTTTTTCCTCAAAACAAAAAGTTGCGCATCCGGGTATCCGGCGCCGTCCGCTTCTATACAATTTGGCCGGGGATGTCAACCGAAGAAGACGCGTCAAAAACGCTCCGGATTCAGCCGTCTCAGGATGTCCGGGGCTTCCGGGAGCACCAGGTCCGCCCCCGCCTGCAGGAAATCCTCTTTCTGAAAGCGCCCGGTCAGAACGCCGGCGGTTCGGGTCCCCGCATTTTTCCCCGTTTCGATGTCGATCGGGTGGTCGCCGATCATGATGGACCGGCCGGGAACGGCACAAAGTTTGGACAGGGCAAAACGGATCTGCTCGGGATGCGGTTTGACGCGCCGGACATCGTTGCGGCAGACGACCACCGGACAATAGTCATGAATATCCGGAAAGACCGACCGGACGGCTTCTTCACAGTTGCGGGTGATGATTCCCGCCCCAAGAGAAGCTTCCCGCAGTCCTGTAAGCAGCGCTTTTGTGCCGTCGAACAGCGAACCTCTTCTCGCCGCCTCCACTTCAATGTCTTCGATGATCCGGAAGGCTTCCCGTGTAAAGGAGACGGCTCCATCGGTTGAAATGATGTTGAGCAGGGTTTGAACTTCGTCGATCATCTCCAGGACAAACCGGTTTTGCAGACCGCGGGGATCCACTCCCCAGCGTTCTATCAGGGCGGAGACTTCCCGGCGCATTTGCTCAAAGTCGATGTTCAGCCGGGCCAGCGTTCCGTCAAAATCGAAGATTACGGTGTTGATGGACGACCGGTCGAAGGGGATGGAGGCCATAAGTTCAGCGGGTTCCCGACGTGTAATGCAGGGGAATGATTTTCGTTACGACACGAGCCGGCGTGTCGGCCGGAAAGGAACCGCCCGCGACCTGACTGAGGAAATTCGTGATAATGAAAAACGTGGCTCCCCAAAGGATGTCTTCGCCCCCTTTGCCGTCCGGAATGACCAGGCAGGGGAACTGAAAATTTTGACGCGGGTCGGAGTTTCCGCTCTCCGATCTAAGTTCCAGAAGCGCGTAGGAAGAACTCCGGAAAAAAAAGCCGAGGGGGATTTCCAGTACCTTGTCCACTTCTTCGTTGGGCCGGTAGGGCCAGGGCTCCCTGACCAGACAGACCAAGGGAAAGATGGTCCGGGTGAAGAGCGTTAGAGAATAGGTGGGCAGCGCGCCCAGAAATTCGACGTTCAGCGGACTCAGTCCGATTTCTTCCCAGGATTCGCGAAGAGCGTTCATCAGAAAAAGCCGGACGAGCGAAAGGGTCTCTTCATCCTTGTTCGGCAGTTCGTAAAGAACCTGGTTTCCGGCGGTCCGAAGAATGCCGGTTTTCAAAAGGATATGACTCAGCAGCTCATCCACCGGCCGCTCCAGCATACCGCCGGGACAACTGATGTCGCCGGACTGGGCGACGGCATCCGACCGCTTGATCAGCAAAAAGTTGAATTCGGAATCTCTGAACAGCATGAGCAAAACGACGCCGGCTTCCAGATGTTTGGCGCCCGCGGCATTGGAGCGTTCAATGGAAAGGTGTTTTTCAAGGTAGTCGACGGGTGTCCGGTTCAGACGCTCCAGAACGTAAAGCGGAAAGGCATCTTTTGACCGAAGCAGGGTTAGGTCCATGGTTATACGTTGCTCTCTTGGTGAAGTTCTTCAAAAATCCGCTCATTGTACCAGCGCCGGTGGGGAAACAGGTCCACAAAACCGCAATGCCCGCCGAACGGATGCTGGGAAATCGTCAGAAAACCGTGATCGCGAAGCTTCCGGAAATCATCGAGGCAAATGACCGGATCATCGGCTGCGATGAATATTTTGACCGGCACGCCGAGGTCACGGAAAGAATTTTCCGTCAGGGTATATAACTGAAAATAGGCCCGATAGGAAGAAAATTCCGGAAAATAGGCCATCATCTGATCCGTCAGCTCCATGCAGGACCGAGCCCGGAGCATGCCGCCGAAGTCGTAGCGGTTTGGAAAAGCTCCCTGTTTTTTTCTGAGCGAACGCTTCCACTTCCGCAGAAAATAATTCCGGTAAAGGGCGGGGCCGTTGTCGATGGTCAGCGTCGTTTTGTAAGGATCGAGGGGCGGACTGACGGCAAATACCTTTTTCAGGTTTTCAATCGGCGTCATCGAATGTCGCATTGCAATCCTGAGCGCAAAATTGGCGCCCAGAGAAAAGCCCAGCAGATAAACCGGCCGGTTTTCTGCTTTCCGCGAGATGGCGTTTACGGCATCGAAGGTTTCCTCAATCAACGCCCCGTGAAAAAGGCCCGGATTGAGGTGATGGGAATCGCCGTGGTCCCTTAAATTGAGGCGGCAGACGGAAAAATTCCGGTCGAAAAAGTAGGAGCCGGCGGCCAGAATATAAGCCGACGAGGAGGAACCTTCCCAGCCGTGCAGCAGAATCATCATGCCCCGCGGACGCGGGTGAGGCGCCAAATAGGAAAGCAGCCGGGAACCGCCCGGCGTCTCGATGATGAATTCTCTTGAATCCTTTAAAAGAAGGCGGTGAGGCGGAACGATCAGGTGCGAAGACGCAAGAACTGACTGGACGTGCCGGTTCTTTAGAAAAGACCGCGGTTGAAAGGTTGAATGCTGGTTTCGGGTTCCGGCCGCCATGAATTTCCTGTTTTCTTAAAATGGTTTGTAATATCCGGGTGTTGTCATCGCGGACGGGTGAATTGGTGGCGGTGCCTGGATTTGAACCAGGGACACTACGGATATGAGCCGTATGCTCTGACCAACTGAGCTACACCGCCTTGAAGAACGAGTATGGTTTGCGAAACCGCCGGAGGCTATACCGAAGAGTCCGGCGTTTGTCAATACCTATTGCGGCATTTCCAGTTCATACACGACCAGAACGCTTCTTTCGCTCAGCGTCGCGCCGACGGACTGGACCAGCGCCAGAACAATTTCCGGCTTGCCGTCATTGTCGACGTCCTTGAAGCAGTAATCCGCGACATAACCGTTGATTTTCTTGGTCCGCCAGTTCTCCGCCATACCGAGGCCGTCCCACTCCAGATTGTAGATTTCGCTCGAGGTGAAAAGCTTCAGGTTTTTGAAGATGCGGCCCACCGACGACAGGTTTTTGACGATAATCATTTCCTTTTTGCCGTCGTTGTTCGTATCAAACATTAAAATCCGCAGGTTGGCGAAGGCGCTGTCCTCCTGCGTGGCTTCCGTGGACTGCTGTTTCTGCTTGTCCACGTTGTCGATGTAGTTGTTGCTGCCGCCGTACTGGGAGTCGCTTCTCCAGATCAGTTCATCGGGGCTGAAGCCGAAGGAGAAAATCCGGCTCAGCGGCTTGGTCGTCGGCGTAATGATGCACAGGTAGTCCAGGTCGTCCAGCGCGATGATTTTTTCACCGGTTCCCGGGCCCAGGGAGTCGATGGTCATCCCGTAAATGGACAATCCCACGGGGATTTTTTGTTTATCCCCGGGGACGTATTTCCCGTCGCGCCAGACCATTTCATAAATCTGGGTATCGAAAACCTTGCCGCCCATGCCGTCGTGAAAGCTTCCCATGCCGTAGGTCTGCCCCAACAGCATAGGCGTTCCCGAGGACGGGGTGATGACTCTCAGGAAATAACGGATGTCGGAGGCGATCGTTTTGTAGTCGCCGTTTTCATACTGGAGCACAAAGGAGTTGAGCACCCGGTCGTTGAGAGACGTCACGATGATCTCCGGCGTGCCGTCCTTGTTGATGTCCGCCACGTCCACAGAGATGTATTTATGGTAGGATTTGCCCTTGATCTGTTTGAGGAGCTGCAGATTGTCTTTGGTCTTCAGGTAAATGTATACGTTGTGGCGGTCGATGATGACCACTTCGTTTACGCCGTCCTTGTTGACGTCGCCGATGTCCATCCCGTTGAATTCCGTTTTGAACTGCTGGCTCATCCAGAAGCCCTTCTTGCGATCGAGCGGGTCGGACGAGTTGATGAATTCCGCGTTGATCATCGACGTCAGGGTCCCCTTGCCTTTGCCGGATTTCATGCCGGCGATGATCTGCGCTTCCCGTGACGCAACGGAAACGGGCGGGGGCGCGGGGGCGCCGGCTCCCGCCTGAGGCGCCGCGGACGCGACAGCCGGCGGGGTTTGTGCAACGGTCCCCCCGGTAATATGCCGGACAATGCGCTGCGAAAAATCGTTGATTTTGGGAATGACTTCATCAAGGGTCTGGGATTGGGAGAAAATGCCGACGTCCGATTTTCCCCCGGCGATATCGATCAGCTTGCCGTCGATGCTGATGCTTTTTCCGATTTTGGTGATGCTTCCCCAGACCACGTAGTCGGACTTCAACTGCCGGCCGATGCTTTGAACATCCGACAAATTCAATTCTTTTCCACCCGTTTTTTTCAGGATGTCCGAAACCACGTCTTTGCGCGTCACCTCGATCTGGTCGGCCCCGGAGAGGCGGCTCGTCAGCATGTCGTTGATTCCCTGCCGCACATATTCAATGTTTTCAGCGCTGTTGAGCGCGAAGGGCAGGACGGTCACCGTGTATTTTTCCTTTGCCATGAGGGTCGCCGCGACCAGCAGCACGGCGAGAAGGCAAAATCCGATCATTGCTTTTTTCATTTTATTCTCCGTGGTTGACGGTTTTTCAATATGGAAACCGGAAGTGTTTCTAGCATTTAAAAATTGATAATTCAAGGTGGTTTTCATCGCGGTGTAAGGCAAAACAGAAGAGGGCGGTATTCACCGCCATGAAAAATCGTATTGTCAGACCAGCGCCTTTCATGTAAAGAAAACAACTTACATTGCCGGATATTTTCAGGCTGGGGAAAGATGGAGGATAAATGGAAAAAGCAACATTGACGCTCAATGGGATGACGTATGAACTGCCGATCATCGAAGGGACCGAGAACGAGAAGGGCATCGATATCTCCCGGTTACGTCAGGATACGGGACTGATCACGCTGGATGTCGGTTACCAGAACACCGGTTCCTGCATTTCCGCCATTACCTATATCGACGGAGACAAGGGAATTTTACGATACCGCGGGATTCCCATCGAAGAGCTCGCTGAAAAAGCAAGCTTTACCGAAGTGGCCTACCTCCTCATCTACGGGGAGCTTCCCAACCGGGAGCAGCAGCAGCTATTTTCCCAGCGGCTGACGCAAAACTCCATGATTCACGAGGAAATGCTGCGTTTCTTCGACGGCTTCCCGCCGACCGCCCATCCGATGGCGATTCTGGCGACCATGGTAAACTCCATGTCCGTGTACTATACGGACTATTTCACGGAAGATTTCAGGGCCGAGACGTTCGATCTGATGGCCGCCTCGCTCATTTCCCGAATTCGCACGATTGCCGCCTATTCCTACAAGCACAGCATCGGCCACCCGCATGTTTATCCCAAACGGGATCTCAAATACGCGTCTAATTTTCTCTATATGATGTTCGATTCTCCGGTGAATCCCTATGTGCCGGATCCGGATATTGAAAAGGCGCTCTCCACGCTCATGATCCTTCACGCCGACCATGAGCAGAACTGCAGTACGTCCACCGTGCGATTGGTGGGCAGCAGCATGGCCAATCTGTATGCGTCGATCTGCTCCGGCATTTGCGCACTGTGGGGCCCGCTGCACGGGGGCGCCAACCAGAAGGTGATCGAGATGCTGGAAGAAATCCAAAGCAGCAAGCGGTCGATTCAAAGCTGCATCGATTCGGCCAAGGACAAGGCGAGCAAGTTTCGGCTTTTCGGCTTCGGCCACCGGGTGTACAAGAACTACGATCCACGCGCGCGGATTCTGAAGCAATACTGCGAAACCCTCTTTCAAAAGCACAATTACAAGGATCCGCTGATCAATATCGCCATGGAACTGGAAGAAGCGGCTCTGAAGGATGATTTTTTCGTCCAGCGAAAGCTGTATCCCAATGTCGACTTTTACAGCGGTATTCTGTACCGGATGATCGGCATTCCCACCAATATGTTCACGGTCATGTTTGCCATCGGCCGCCTGCCCGGCATGATCGCGCAGTGGAAGGAAATGCACGACACCGTTCCGCTGAAAATCGGCCGTCCGCGCCAGATCTATACGGGCAGCAACCTTCGGCACTACATCCCGATGGACGAGCGGGGATAGCGGAAAAAAACGCGTGGAGAAAATTTTTTCTTGACTTTTGCCGGCCGATTGCCTATACGCGCCCTAAAAGGACAAACTATGATGAAAAAACAGATCACCGTTCAGACATTCCGCTTTTTCTTTTTTAGCTTTATCGGCGACAGGGTCTGCCTGGACGTATCATGACCTGGCATCAAGGGGAATGAACCGTGGGCGGATGAAAATTTGCCCACGGTTTTTTTTTATTTGAAAATCGCAAATTCAAAAACAGGGGGATCAGATCATGAAGACATGCGGCAGGATTTTACTTGCGTTGGGCATTCTGGCGCTGACGGCCATGGCGGGGCAGGCCATGGCCCAGACCAAAATCATCAAGGTCGGGGCGGCCATCAATCTGACGGGGCCCGCGTCGACCTGGGGGCAGTTTCACGAAAAAGGGCAGCGGGACTACTTCCGCTACGTCAATGAGGTGAAAGGCGGCGTGTCCGGCTACAAAATTGAAATGATCACCATGGACACCGCCTACAAGGTGCCGGAGGCGCAGGCCGCCGTTCAAAAATTCATTCTGCAGGATAAAGTAGACATGATCGCCACATGGGGCGCGGGCGAAGGCCTGGCCGCGAAGCCCATCGTCCAGAAATACAAGATTCCGACGATCAACTATTCCACCAGCTGGGAGATTTTGGAAAAGCCCGTGGACTACATGTACCTGCCGTTCGGCAGTTATAAGATGGATTGTCAGGCGGTTCTTGAATACATCAAAGCCGTCCACACGGGTCCGGAGGCGCCGAAAGTCGGCCTGTTGACCTACAACAACGCTTACGGGCGTTCGATTCACGCGCCCAGCCGGGAATATGCGGCAAAACTGGGAATTGAGCTGGTGGCCGTCGAGGAATTTCCGCCCAGGACCGTCGACCTCAATACGGAGCTTCTCCGCCTGCAGAAAAAAGGCGCCCGGTACGTTTTCATCCAGATGCTGCCCTCGACCATCATCACCGCCTTCAAAAGCGCGGACCGCATCCAATACAATCCGTTGTTTCTGGGGACCTGGACGTCCACCGACCCCGATTTCTTCAAGATGGGCAAAGGCCTCATTCGCGACCGCCTGGTGATGCAGTTCCCCGGCGGTTTGCCCTCGGACAAATCTAAAGGCATGGACGTGATGAGGGAATTGTGGAGGCGCTACAAAACGGTCAAGAGCTTTGACGCATCCTACTGGGAGGGCGTCGTCGTCGGCATGATCATGGAAAGGGCGTTTCAGCGAGCCTACGAAAAATCAAAGGCAATCAATCCCCAGACCGTCAACGCCGCGCTGGAATCCATGAAGAACGAAGATTTCGGCGGACTGGTGCCTGCGGTGAGCTTCTCAAAAGACAGTCACGAGGCCTCCTTCACCGCGCGCATGGTCAAAGTGCTGGAAAACGGGACGTATATTCCCTTGACAAATTTCTATGTTCCGGGAAAAGACAAAATCAAATTGCTGAAGAAATAAGCGAACGGCGCGGGAAGAACGGTTCGTCCGAAATTCCCGCGCCGAAAAACGCGGTGTCGCAACACGCGTCGAGGTGTTCATGAAAGCATTCCGCAGCCGTCCGTCGATCATGGTGAACCGGCCCCAGGAGGATAAGAAAGCCGAACTGGAGGTTCGCAATCTGCGTCTGAGCTTCGGCGGCGTCGTGGCGGTTCGGGACGTGGATCTGTCCGTCCGCACCGGTGAGCTGATGGCGGTGATCGGCCCCAACGGAGCGGGGAAGACCAGTCTGCTCAACTGCATCACCGGCTTCTACCGCCCTCAGCAGGGCAGCATTCTTTTCAACGGCCGGGATATTACGCATCTGCACACGCACCAGCTGGTCGGCATCGGCATCGGCCGAACGTTTCAGAACATCGAACTCTTTCCGGGCATGACGGTGCTGGCCAACCTGACGCTGGCCCGTCACATCCACTGCCGGTACAGCTTTTGGCGTTCTTTCCTCTATACGCCGTCCGTCCGCGAAGAGGAAATCCGCCACCGCCGGATTCTCGAAGAAATCATCGACTTTCTGGAGATGCAGTCCATCCGTAAGCAAACCGTCGGCTCCCTGCCGTACGGCATGATGAAGCGAGTGGAACTGGGGCGGGCGCTGGCGCTGGAGCCGCGGCTTTTGATTCTGGATGAACCGTTCGCGGGAATGAACCTGGAAGAAAAAGAGGATATGGTGCGATTTCTGCTGGAGCTGAACGGTCGATGGGGCCTCACGATGGTGCTGGTGGAGCATGACATGTCCATCGTCATGAGCATTTCCCGGCGCGTCATGGTGCTGAACTTCGGCGAGAAACTGGGGGAGGGCACTCCCGCGGAAATCGGCGCCAATCCAGAGGTCATTAAGGCGTATCTCGGCGATGCACAGTCGCCGTCATAAAGAAGGGTGAAACGCTTTGGAAAAGGCAACCCCGGATTCAATCAAACCAAACCAGCTTACGCTGCCGCAGCTTCTGGCGGTCAACGCCGAAAAATACGGTGACACGAAGACGGCCATCCGGGAAAAAGCCTTCGGCATCTGGCAGAAGTACACCTGGAGCGACTACTTTCATTATATGAAAACAACGGCGGCCGGCTTTGCCTCCCTGAACCTGAGGAGAGGCGACAATCTGTGCATGATCGTCAACAATTCCCCGGAATGGCTCTTTTCCGAACTGGCCGCGCACGCGCTGGGCGCGACGTCGCTCAATCTCTTCACTTCCTCCATCGCCGAAGAGCTGGCCTTTTCCATCGGGCGTGTCCGCTCCCCCCTGGTCGTTGTGCAGGACCAGGAGCAGGTGGACAAGCTTCTGGAAATGAGGGACAAGCTGACGCGGGTTCAATACGTCGTGTACGTCGATCCCACCGGCATGACGTCGTATGAAAACGACCCCTGGCTCATCAGCTACGCGGCGCTTCTGGAGCGGGGCGAAAAATACCTGGCGGATCATTCGGGATTCATCGAGGAGGAAATCGGCAAAGGAAGGCCGCGGGACATTGCGGTCATGATCCAGACCTCCGGCACCACCGGCGTACCGAAAATCGCCATGCTGTCGCACCGGAACCTGACCGCCATGGCTCTCCAGTGGATTGAGGCTTCGAACATTCAGCCGGAGGAAAACTGGATTTCCATGTCGCCGACGGCCTGGATCGTCGATCAGATGTGGGGCATGGGCGTGGCGCTCGCCGGCGCCATGACCATGAACTTTCCGGAAACGCCGGAAACCGTTCTGGAGGACTTCCGGGATATCGGGCCTTCCATGCTGATCACGGCCTCACGCTTCTGGGAAGACATGGCCTCCCGTATTCGCGTGAAAATCACCGATGCGGGCTGGCTCAAAAGGAAGCTCTTTTATCTTGGGGAAAGAGTCGGTAAAACGGTCGTCGAAAAAAAATTGCGCAAGGAAAGCATTTCCTGGCCGCTCGGTCTGTTGTACCGCTTCCTGACGCTCGCGATTTACAACCCTTTGCTGGACCGTCTGGGCTGTTCCCGTTTTCACAGTGCGTTTACCGGCGGCCACCCGATCAGTCCCGACGTGATCGGCTTCTTCCGGGCAATCGGACTGAACCTGAAGCAGTGCTACGGACTCACGGAATCCTGCGGGATTTTCCAGATTCAGCCCGACGACGAGGTCAAGCTGGAGACCGTCGGCAAGCCGCTTCCGAATACGAGGGTCAGGCTGGCCGAGGATCAGGAAGTGCTGGTCCAATCAGAGGCCAATTTCTCCGGCTATTACAACGACTACCAGTCCACGGAGGCGGCGTTTGAAAACGGATGGCTGAAAACCGGCGACGCGGGCTATATCGACGAAGACGGCCATCTGCTGATCATCGGGCGCAAGGAAGACATCATTCGCAACAAGAGCGGCGACGCTTTTTCGCCGGACTTCATCGAAACCAGGCTCAAGTTCAGCCCCTACATCAAGGAGGCGGTCACCTTCGGCGAGGCGCGGCCTTACATCACGGCGATGATCAACATCGATCTGGGCAATGTCGGCAGCTGGGCGGAAGAAAGGATGATTCCCTACACGACCTATATGGATCTGTCCCAGCAGAAGGCCGTAGAGGAGATGATTTTAAAGGAAGTCCGCGAGGTGAACCGCCAGCTTCCCGACGTGATGAAGATCAGAAAATTCGTTCTGCTCTATAAGCTTTTGGATGCGGACGACGACGAACTGACGCGCACCGGAAAAGTGCGCAGGCGATTCGTCTACGGTCTGTATATCAAAATCATTGAGGCGATGTACGGCGGGCTGCAAAGTGTGCCGGTGACGGGAAAAATCCGCTACCGCGACGGACGGATCGGCGAGATCGAAACCACCATCAACATTATCACCGTGGATTGAGGAACCGGTTTATGGATTTTTTTCTGCAACTGTTGGTGAACGGCGTCTGCATCGGACTGCTGTACGGCATTTCCGCGATGGGCTTCGTGATGATTTTCAAGGCATCCAGCGTGCTCAACTTCGCCCACGGCGAACTGCTGGCGCTGGGAGCCTTCTTTTTTCTCACCCTGGTCACCTGGGGGAAGATCCCCGTGCCGGCCGCGTTCGTGCTGACGCTGGCCGGATGTTTTCTGCTGGGATTTCTGATTGAAAAGTTTTTCCTGAGGCCGCTCATCGGCGAGAAGCTGATCTTTGTCATCATGCTGACGGTGGGGCTTGCCGCCATGTTCAAGGGCCTCATTCTGCTCATCTGGGGCGGCAATCTGCACACCTATCCGGAGTTTCTCCCTGAATCGCTGGAGTTTCATCTGGGGTCGATCTACATTGCGCCCGTGTATTCCGCCACGCTGATGATCAGCGTCGTGTTTCTGGTCCTCTTCGGCCTGTTTTTCAAGAAGTCGTCCCAGGGCATCTTCATGCGGTCGGTGGCGGACAACCAGAAAGCGGCCCTGTCGCTGGGCGTTCACGTCCGCCGCGTTTTCGCGCTTTCCTGGGCGATTGCCGCAATGGTGGCCTGCATGAGCGGCATCGTTCTGGGCATCATCAACGGCGTGAATGTTCACGATCTGTCGGCCATCGGCCTGAAGGTCTTTCCCGTCGTGATTCTGGGAGGCCTGGACAGCATCGGCGGAGCCATCATCGGCGGCATCATCATCGGCCTTCTGGAAACCTTCACCGGCGGCTACCTGTCCCCGTCGTTGAGAGACGTGGTTCCCTATATCGTGCTGGTCTTCATCTTGATGGTGAAGCCTTACGGTCTGTTCGGCCTGGTGGAGATTGAAAGAGTGTAATATGAAGAAACCATCGTTTCATCCCTGCGGGAATTTCCGCGAAACCTACGCCGAGGAGCTGGCGATTTTCGACACCTGGTTCGGCCGGGTGAGCCTGCTGGTCTTCCTGCTTCTGCTGTTCGGACTTGCGCCGTTTCTCCTGGACCGCTACCTGCTGTATATTCTGAACAGCATCGGGATCATGGCGATTGCCGCCGTCGGCCTCAATATTCTGATCGGCTACACCGGGCAGATCTCGCTGGGACACGGCGCGTTTTTCGGCGTGGGCGCCTACGCGGGGGCGATTCTGGCCACGCGCCTGAACCTGCCGTTCTTCGTCTGCATCCCCGCCGCGGGATTGATCACCGCCATGGTCGGCATGATTTTCGGCATTCCTTCAGGACGCCTCAAGGGGCTTTACCTGACGATCGCCACGCTGGCCGGCCAGTTCATCATCGAATATGTTCTGATCCAGTGGGAAAGTCTGACCAAGGGAACGATGGGGATCACGCTGCCGGAGCCGCAGGTTCTGGGGATCAACATCGCCGGGGACAAGGCCTTTTTCTTTCTGATTTTCACCTGCCTGGTGTGCATGACCTGGTTTGCGGTCAACATCATGCGCAGCAAATACGGGCGGGCGTTCATCGCCATTCGTGACAACGACCGCGCGGCGGAGGGGATGGGCATTCCGATTTTCCGCTACAAGCTTCTGTCATTTGCCATCAGCTCTTTTTACGCGGGTTTCGCCGGTTCCCTCTGGGCCTACTACATGGTCAGCATTACGACGGAGCCCTTCAACCTCGCGCTGTCCGTGGAATTCATCGCCATGGTCATCATCGGCGGCATGGGCAATATCCCCGGGGCGATTTTCGGCGCAACCTTCATCACGGTGTTGAACGAACTTTTGCGCTTCGCGACGGGCGCCCTGATGAACGTCGGATGGATTGCCGGACTGGGGCTGAACATGGCGCCGCTTCGCGAATTTGTTTTCGGACTGGCGATTGTGCTGTTCATTTTACTGGAACCCAAGGGGCTGGCGGAGTTGTGGCGCATTGTGCGCTCCAGCTTCCGGCTCTGGCCGTTCTCGTATTAGAAAATCAAGAAATATTTCTGCTTTTTCAGCAGAGACATTTCGCAGATTTTCTCATCCCGCATGGCGGGGTTAGGATAAAAAGCATGGGAGACATTCTTTTACAGCTCAACAATATTTCCGTTGTGTATTCCGACGTGATTCAGGTGCTCAAAGGCGTGTCGCTATCGGTTGCGCGCGGACATATCGTGTCGCTTCTCGGCAGCAACGGAGCGGGAAAAACCACGACACTCAAGGCGATTTCCGGCCTTTTGAAGCCGGAAAACGGGGAAGTCACCGACGGCGACATTATTTTCAACGGAGTGAACATTCAAAATCAAGCACCCGAATTCATCACCCGCCAGGGCGTCATTCAGGTGCTGGAAGGCCGCCAGCCTTTCAAATATCTGACCATCGAGGAAAATCTGCGCGTCGGAACCGCCACCCGGCCGGGCAAACCCTATAAAGAAGATCTCGAAATGGTTTATCGTTATTTTCCGGCGCTGGTGAAAAGAAAGAAGGCGCTGGCCGGGTACTGCAGCGGCGGGGAGCTGCAGATGCTGGTCATCGGCCGGGCGCTGATGGCGCATCCGCAGCTTCTGATGCTGGACGAGCCTTCGCTCGGCCTTGCTCCGCTGGTGGTGCAGGAAATCTTCCGCATCATCCAGAAGATCAATGAAGAGCACGGGACTACCATTGTCCTGGTGGAGCAGAACGCCAACATGGCGCTGCAGGTCGCGCATTACGGCTATGTGATGGAAAACGGCAAAATCGTCATGGAAGGCACGGCCCGCGAGCTTGCCGACAACCCGGATGTCAAAGAATTTTACCTGGGGCTGGCCGCCTCGGGTATCGCCAAATCCTATAAGGACGTCAAATCCTACCGCCGCCGCAAACGATGGTTGTAAAAGGGGAGGAACCATGAAACGGTTGTATGATGAAAAAGAAGCGTGGAGCGTCGAAGAAAGAAAATCCCGGCAGGACAGGCGTCTGTCGCGCATGGTGAGACTGGGCTATCGGAAGTCGGCCTCCCTGAAAAAGATGCTCGACGACCATCGCATCGATCCCGCCCGAATCCGGACCAGGGAGGACTTGGAAGCGCTGCCCGTCACCTCGCGGGAAAAACTGGTGGAAATGGAGATGCGCAAGCCGCCCTACGCGGGTCTGGAAAATCCTGACATCGCCGTCGACCGCATTTTTACGTCTCCGGGACCGGTTTATGAGCCGCATTTATCCGAGACGGATTATCTCTGGGCGCGCGCTTTTTTCGCGGCGGGCATCGGGCCGAAGGACATCGCGCTCAATGCCTTTTCCTATCATCTGGTGGCGGCCGGCCTCACGTTTCACAACGGCCTGCGCAAAGTCGGCGCGACGGTGGTTCCCTCCGGCACGTCTTCATCGCAGATTCAGGTTCAGCTCATCCACGACCTGAAAGTAACCGCCTATGTGGGGACACCGAGCTTTCTTATGTCCATCATCGAAAAATCCAGAGAAATTGGCTATGATTTCAAAAAGGATTTCCGGGTAAAGAAGGCATGCTTTGCCGCCGAGCCGCTCCTGCCTTCACTGAGAGAAAAATTTGAAAAAGAATTCGGCATCAGAACCTTCCAGATGTACGGCGCTACGGAAGTAGGGGACGTGGCGTATGAATGCAAGGCGAAATCCGGCTGGCACATCTGCGAGGAAACGATTGTGGAAATCGTCGATCCGGCAACGGGCAAAAACGTTGAGCCGGGTACACTGGGCGAAGTGGTTGTGACGCGCCTCAACGATATTTTCTTTCTGCTGCGCTTCGGAACTGGCGATTTATCCCGGCTCGTCACCAAAAAATGCTCCTGCGGACGGACTTCTTATCGTTTAGCGGGCATTGCGGGAAGGATAGGCGATGCGGTAAAGGTGAGGGGGCTTTTCATCGCTCCCAGCCAGTTGAAGCTCCTTTCCGCCAGATTCGATAATATTCTCCTTCAGGCCGTGGTCGGCCGCAAAGGCCATGAAGACGTTTTAACGCTGCGCGTCGATAATTCGAATACACTAGTAAATACGGATAAATGGAAGAATAACTTCAAGAAGATATTTAAGGAATTGTGCACGGTCCGAATCGACGTTCTGGAAGTTGTGGAAAAAGGCGGAATCAAGCCGGACCAGAAGATGATCGTCGATTGCCGGACGTGGTAGACGACATTATATTTTTGCCGAGGCGATACGCGTCGATCGTCGAGCCGAGCCACAGCAATAAAATCACAATCACCAGACCCACTGCGAGATTCAGGTCGATTGCCTTGAGCGCACTCTCCATGCTTAGGAGACCTCCGGCCGTCCCGGCGCCTCGCGATAATGCCTCCCGGACCATCAGAAGGGCGACCTGAAAAATCATCCAGGCCAGAACCAGCGTTGCAGTCGCCGCCGGCACCAGAAAAGCAAGGCCTCTCCCATATCGTTTCAAATAAATCTGTCCGCCGCCCGGAATGAGAAGAAAACTGAACAGGGCGGCTCTGGTCGCTTGATCCATGCCGATTCCTCAGGCAACGATGGCCGCGTCCCTGATTTTAAGCTGAACGTCGGATGAACCGTTCCAGTAGTTGATCTGCGGCGAGAAAACCACGTCGAAGCTGGCCTGGTTGATCGCGCCCAGATATTTGCCCATGCCGAACCAAATAGCCTGGTGGGACGCGCTGTCGTCCACCACGCGCATTTTGAGGTGATTGTTGCCGACAATGACGGGGGAAGACGCCCTGATATTCCTGGTGCACAGCACCGGTTCGGGATTTTCACTGCCGAAGGGCGCGAGCATGGACATCTGCCGGATCAGGTCGAGGCTGATGTCCTGCAGGCGGCATTCCGCGTCGATCAGGGTCTGGGAAACCATTTCCGAGGATTGCACCGAATTGCGGATAATTTCGTCCAGCATGCAGGCGAATTCATCGATGTCGTCTTCCTTGATGGAAATGCCCGCCGCCCGGTAGTGGCCGCCGTAGGACAAGAGCAGCGGCGCGCACTGCTGCAGGCCTTTGTGGATGTTGAAATCGGAGACGCTGCGGCCGGAACCTTTGCCCACGCCGTCCTTGAGGCTGATGACGAAGGTCGGACGGCTGAAGAGATCCACCAGGCGCGAGGCCACGATGCCCACAACCCCGGGGTGCCATCTTTCGGAGGAAAAGACCAGCGCGTTGATGTTTTCCAGGTCGGGCTTGGCGCCGAGCTTTTCCAGGATTTCGTTCAGAATGTCTTTTTCCATGGCCTGCCGTCTGCGGTTGTGCAAATCCAGCTTCTCCGCGAGCGGCCGGGCTTCTTCCATCGTTTCCGCCAGCAGAAGCTCGACGGCATCTAGCGGCGAAGCGATTCTTCCCGCCGCGTTGATGCGGGGGATCAGGCAGAAGGACGCTTTGAAGGAGTCGATGAGCTGTCCGTCAATGCCGCTGACTTCCTTGAGCGCTTTGATTCCGGGGCGTCTGCCTTCCGTGATCAGATCCAGGCCGATTCTGGCAAAGATGCGGTTTTCATTCAGAAGCGGTGCGATGTCTCCAATGGTTCCCAGGGCAACGACATCCAGAAATTCTTTCAGGTTCGGATATTCGGCGTTTTTCCAGAAGCCTTCCTTGCGCAACGTTCCGCGAAGCGCGATCAGAAAATTGAAGGCGATGCCCACACCGGCCAGATGTTTGAAGGGAAAAGAACAGTCGGCGCGGTTGGGATTGATGCAGGCGGCGGCGGGGGGGAGCTGATCACCGATTTCATGATGGTCCAGCACGATCGTATCGATACCCACGGATTGGGCGTAGGCGATGGGTTCGATGTCGGAGATTCCGCAATCCACGGTGACGATCAGTTTTACATTCTTTTGTCTGAACCGGTCGATGACCGGAATCTTCAGTCCGTAGCCTTCCTGAACCCGGTCGGGAATGTAATAGGAGACGCGACCGGTCAACTGTTTGATGAATTTGTACAGGATAACAACGGAAGTAATTCCGTCCGCGTCGTAGTCGCCGTAAATGACGATATCTTCGCCGTCGTAAATCGCCTTCAGCAACCGGCTGACCCCTTTTTTCATGTCCTGCATCAGAAAAGGGCTGTGCAGGTCGTTGAGGGAAGGGTGCAGATAGCGGTGTGCGTCTTCCACGCTTCCGACGCGCCGGTTCAGGATCAACTGGGAAATAATCGGGTGGATGCCGAATTCCCTGACCAGTGATTCTTCTATGATTTTAGGGCCGGAACCTTTGATTTTCCATTGTGTTACCGGCAGCTGTCCGTGTTCATTCATGCTCTCTTCTTTGATATTTCATTTCATTGCAATCATATCAGCGGGAATGGATATGTCAAGCGTCTTCATTCATATTCCGCGGCGTTCTTGATCTTTAAAAGGATAAGTGTTAATCGTTTCGGAAAATAAGCAACGAGTCGATAAGGCTTTCCCATGCTGATGCTAACCCATACCTGCCTGCTGCAGCAGATGATGAGCGCCTCCGGCATTCCAGATACGGATCCGGATATCTACATTTACAATATCGCTCCGGATTTACTGACGATTCATCCTGATATCGACCCCAGGCAGACCCATTCCATTCCCCGATTCATCGAGGCGCCGCCCGATCACCGGCGCACCGCCTACATCATGTTTCATCTGCTGGTGGACGATCTGGCCCACTACGGCAGCATCTCGATGATCTGTCAGGAAGGTTTCGATCCGGATTCCTCCGGCTACACCTATCTGAAAGGGCGCAATTTTGTCCGCTCCATCATGGATCTGCACACCATCATCGGCAAGGACATCTCCTACAACGAGGCGGCGTATCGTTCTCATTTAATTATTGAAATGATCTATGATCTGATCATTTTGCCGCAAATCGACCGGAGCGGGTCCATCGATCTTCTGGAAGACGCCATTCATTTTACATTTGAGCGGCGGGAAAAAGAATTTTGCTCCGATATTTCCTGGCTTTACGGAATCGATCCCGAACAAAGCCGGGAGGTGCTGAAAATTGCCGTGTCTTACATTACCGGGGAAAGGCTGAGAAGGATCATGAATATCGAAGGCCGGATTCGCCTTTTTACGGACAAATTCGGCCTTCGGAACAACAATGAGAGGTTTGCCGAAGCCATCGCAACTTTGTTTCAGAATGCCCTGGATTCCATTGAAAATGATGATTTTCTTCAGGAAACCGCCATGGCCATTCGGAACTGCGGCTGGCTTCCGACGCGTTAACTTGCCTTTTTCACAAATCCGGAGTGGATGCAGCGCGTGCAAACTTTTACCCGCTTCACGGATCCCGTTTTTTCATCCACACAGCGTAATTTCTGCAGGTTCGGCCGCCAGATCACGCGGGTCTTGTTGTTGGCGTGGCTGACGTTGTTGCCGATGGCCGGTTTCTTTCCGCATACTTCACAAATCCGAGACATGACGAGACTCCTTTTAAAAAAGTGCGTCGTTACTAAGCCAGAATGCTTTATTTTGCAAGCATTTTTTTATTTCTCGCCGCCTTCAGCCTTCGGCCTTCAGTCGATTCACCTAATTTTTCATCTCCGCCGGCTGACCGGTCGACTCCAGAACCCGAAACCAGAGGTTGCCGTCCGGATCGATCTGCCTTCCGGAGATCGCGGCCCAAAGCGGCAGATGAACATATTCATCCCCGCGCAGCGCCACCAGAAGGCCCGTTTTGCCCGCCATGGCGGCATGCACGGAATATTGCCCCAGGGAACTGCAGTAGAGGCTGTCCGAAGCATTGGCCGGAACGGAGCGGATCATGTAGCTGGGTTCGATGTATTTCAAATTGATTTCCATGTTGATGCGGTGGAAATAGTGATCGATGGCATTCTTCAGAAACATTCCGATATCGTGGAGCCGGACATTTCCGGAGGGATCCGTTTTCTTCTCCGGCTCGGTCTCCTCCATCAATTCCTGCCCCGCGCCTTCCGCCACCAGAATCACGGCGTGTCCGCTGGCTTTGAGTCTGTTTTCCAGGGCTTTCAGAAAACCCTTTTCGCCTTCCAGATCAAACGGAACTTCGGGAATCAGGACAAAGTTGGCGTCTCCCTGGGCAAGGGCCGCTGTGGCGGTGATATAGCCGGACAGGCGTCCCATGATTTTCACCAAACCGATTCCGTTGTAAGCGCCCTTGGCCTCGACATGCGCGCTGCCGACCGCTTCCACGGTTTTGGCGATGGCGGTATCGAAGCCGAAGGATTTCTCAATCAGGTTTAGATCGTTATCGATGGTTTTGGGGATTCCGATGACGGCGATCAGGGCCTTCCGGGCCTGAATCTCCTCCGTGATTTTTTCTGCGGCGCGCATGGTTCCGTCGCCGCCCACGCAAAAAAGAATGTCGATTTTCAAAAGCTCCAGGTAGTCCACCATCACCTTCACGTCCTGCGGGCCACGGGACGAGGAAAGGATGCTGCCGCCGATATGCGTGATGTCCTTGACGTAGTCGGGTGTGAGCCGGATTGGTATCTTGCCGTATTCCGGGTTCAATCCGCGCAGCCCGTATTTGATTCCCAAAACGTTTTTCACACCGTAGCGGTAAAACAGCGTCATGGTCACCGAGCGGATCACGTCGTTGATGCCCGGGCAGAGACCCCCGCACGTGACGATGGCAGCTTTCGTCCGGGCCGGATCAAAAAATATTTTTTTTCGCGGACCCGCCGGCTCCAGGGAAAGGGGCCTTCCGGCGGAATCTTTCAGGGCGTCGTAATTCTTCAGGCGGGTGTTGAACAGAATCCGGTCCTCATCCGAAACAAACCCGTTGATATTGAGCGGCGAATCGATGGTGCAGACGCCGAGGCCGGCAATGGTGAAATCATGTTTCATCAGATCATTTCCCTTTCTGCAAGATCCTCAGCGCGGCATTTTTGCCGGAAAGGATCTCCGCTTCAAAACCGAAGTCCGCAAGCAGCGAAGCCCCGGTCAGAAAGATATTATTCCATTTGGTCCGGTCGCTCGCGGCTGAAAAAGAAGTGAAAAGAGCGTTGCGCACCTTGTATTTCGGGGACAGAACTTTGCGGCCGCTCAACGAAAGTTCGATGGATTTGTCCAGATCGTACAGTTCGATGCCTTCTTTCAAAAACGGGAAGAACTCCTCGAGGCGGACCAGGATGGATTCGGCATCCTCACTGAGCGCCCCCGGAGTCCAGACGGAATCCTCGGCCGGCAGGTAAACCGTGGCGGTTATGCAATTCTTTGCCTGCGACAGGGGCTTGTCTTTTTCAGGCATGCCGGTTTCCAGAAGGATCAGGTTGCGGTCGTAGAGGTCTTTTTGGACATCCGCTACGACAGCGATATGCCGGGCCATCGGTTCGGGCAGGAACTTTTCGCGAACGCCCAAAAAAAGCGTGAAGGGATAGCCGGCAATGGCCGCGGGACGGAACCTTTGCCAAAACGGGGAATGTCCGCGCTTGGCGTTGAGCAGGGGCAGCGCATCCGATTTTGTGCTCAGAATCAGGTAACGGCCGGTGGCCTGGGATGCCAAACCGTCCGGAGTTTTCATTTCCAGGGTGATCGTTTTCCCCCGGGCGATGGAAGTGACGGTATGCCGGCTCAGATACAGACCGCCGCAGGACTCCAGCAATCGGATCATCTCATTGAACAAAAACTGCTTCCCCTGCGGAAAACCGGCGATGCCGCGCAGCGGAGCGCTGTATTGAAAAGCGGAGGGGAAGGAAAACAAATCGTCCGTGTTGAGCGAGAGCAAAGCCTGCTGAGCCTCCCATACTTTTTCCAGCGCCGCGTCTTGCGACAGCAGCCGGTCAAAACGGGCTGCGGCAAATTTATACTGAAGCACAAAGGGAAATATTTTGAGGTAGGAAAAGTATTCTTTCAGGGTCTGGGGCTGAATCCGGGGATGTTCGGCAATCCAATCCTGAAAGACCAAGGAGGCTTCCCGCGCCGTGCCGTAAAAATCGCGGATGTCCGCCTCCCGTTCCGGAAATTCCCGGGCCAGTTCCGCAAAGAGCGAGTCGGGATCGTTGAAGAAATCGATTCGGTGGCAGGGGAGAAGCACCTGATACGCCGGGTTCATGGAGGTCGGATGACTTTCGGGAATTTCAACGCCCAGCTCGGCCAGAACGGAAAAGCCGGGCTGACCCGGACCGAGACCGGTCATCGGAGCAGGATCAAGATGAAAAACAAAGTCCCCGATGAGCTGCACCCCGCCCAGACCGTCGGGGGCAACCAAAAGCGTCTTGAGGCCGTTTCGGCTCGCATAGGCGGCAGCGACGTGGGAAGCGAGATCATCGCCCAGCACCAGCAAATCGTACACGAATGATCCTCCAAAATCCGACGGCGAAAAGCGGCTCTCAGACGTCCAGGGGCGGATTGAAGAGCGCGGCTTCACGGTTTTCCGCATCCTTGATCTCTACCCGGCGGCCGTTTCTGACGATGCGGCCTTGGGCGAAATAACGGATGGCCTGCGGATAAATTCTGTGCTCTTCCTTTAATATCCGGGCCGCCAGCGCCTCCGCCGTATCGTCCGCGAAAACGGGGACCGCCGCCTGAATGATGATCGGCCCCGTGTCCACGCCTTCATCGACAAAATGAACCGTGCATCCGGAAAACCGAACGCCGTAATCCAGCGCCTTCTGCTGAACGTGCGTTCCCGGGAAAGAAGGGAGCAGGGCGGGATGAATATTGATGATCCGATCCGGAAAAGCGCGCAGAAAAAGCGGCGTGAGGATGCGCATGAATCCGGCGAGCACCACCAGTTCGACGCCGGCACCCTGCAGAATGCGAAGCAGTTCGCGGTCAAACGCTTCCCGGCTTTCAAAATCCCGGTGGCTTACCACCGCGGTGGGAATCCGGTGTCTTTGCGCACGGGTCAGGCCGTAGGCATCGGAGCGGTTGCTGACCACCATGGTGATCCGGGCGTCCAGCGCCCCTTTTTCAATTTGATCGATGATGGACTGGAGGTTGGAGCCGCTGCCGGAAATCAGGACACCCAGCTTTAGAAGGTCTGCCATAGAAGAACCTTACAGATTCGTGAAACAGACCGGGGGCCCGTTTTCATCGCGCTTCTCGATCGTTCCCATCAAAAAGGCGTTTTCCCCCAGTCCCTTGAGGCGGTCGAGAATTTCCTGCACTTCCTTTTCCGGAACGATCAGCATCATGCCGATTCCCATGTTGAAGACGCGGAACATTTCCTGCTCCTCGACCTGGCCGATTTCCTGAATGACCGAAAAGACCGGCGGAACCGGCCAGCTTTCCTTCCGGATCACGCAGCGGCAGACTTCGGGAATCACGCGCGGAATGTTGTCGTAAAATCCGCCGCCTGTAATGTGAACGAGGCCTTTGATCTGAAAACTCTTGAATATATTCAGGAGCGGCCGGACGTATATCCGGGTCGGCTCGAGCAACTCCTCACCGACGCTTCGCCCGAGTTCCGGAACACGGTCCTTCACGGAAAGTTTGCCTTTTTCCAGAAGCACACGGCGGGCCAGTGAGTAGCCGTTGCTGTGCAGGCCGCTGGAAGCCAGTCCGATCAAGCGGTCATTGATGCTGATGGTGGAGCCGTCGATGAGCTTCTCCGATTCCACCACCCCCACGCAGAACCCGGCCAGGTCGTATTCGCCGGGCGGATAGAATCCCGGCATTTCGGCCGTTTCCCCGCCCAGCAGCGCGCAACCGGCCTGTTTGCAGCCCTGAACGATGCCTTCCACGATCTGAACGCTTTTTTCCGTCTCGATTTTGCCGGTGGCCAGGTAATCCAGAAAGAACAAGGGCTCCGCTCCCTGAACGACCACGTCATTGACCGACATGGCCACCAGGTCGATGCCGATGGTATTGTGCCGGTCCATCAACTGCGCAATTTTCAGCTTGGTTCCGACGCCGTCGGTGGAGGAAACCAAAATGGGGTTTTTGGCCTTGGCGGTGTCAAAACGATACAAACCGCCGAAGCCGCCGATGCCGGAAAGAACTTCCTTGCGGGCCGTCGTTTTGATCAGGGGTTTGATGCGTTCGACAAAAGCATTGGCCGTTTCGATATCGACGCCGGATTCTTTATACGTAGAAACGTTTGATTTTACGGATTTTGTCGGCATAGGTCTCCATGAAAACAGGTTGTATAATATTTTCGGTTCAGGACGAGAACGATTTAACGTAAAACGTTTTGCGTGTCAATCCTCGACTTGCACAAACAGCATTTATTTGTTAAAAAACAAATCATTTCCAGGGATTTTTTTCCTGCGTCTTCCGTGTCCGGAGCATGATGAAATGGAGTCTTTTAAAAAGAATCTTCAACGCATCGAGCAGCCTCTGAATTTTGCCGCGAAGGATCAATTTAAAAATCTCCCGAACATCAGGAATCTGGGGAAATCCCTGTCCGGTTTGATTGCGATGCAGATGGCCGCCATTCCCCCCGCCGCGAAAAACATCTTCGGGCCCGCCCTGGAACACATGATGCGGATTTTTCAGTCATACGATCAAAAGGATGCCCAAGAGAAGAAAAGCAGCATCGCCGAAGCTTCGCTCATTCTGGCGCGGCTTAAGGATGCCGCCGACAACTTCGATGCCCGAAATCCGGGCGCGCAGCTGCAGGAAGAGCGGATTGCCGCCCGGATCGACGACCTGAAAGTGTCCTTGGAAAAGCTGTCCGCGCCCGTGCAGTTTCTGAAAGGTGTCGGACCGAAAATGGCCGAGCGATTCGGCGCAAAAAAGATTCGAACCATTGAAGACCTGCTGTACTTTCTGCCCCGGACTTATGAAGACCGCCGCGAAATCCGGAAAATTAACAAACTGGAAACGAACAAGACCCAGACGGTCGTGGCCGCGGTTTCGGACTGCTCGTTTCGCTATTATGGGAAACGAAGAATACTGGAGGTCGCCGTGAGCGACGACACCGGGCTGCTCACGGCCAAGTGGTTCAAGGGCCGGATGTCTCATCTGGCCGGCGCCTTTCAAAAGGGAACCCGCGTGATTTTTACCGGCATCGTAACGCCCGGCTACGCGGGCAAGTCCATGATTCATCCGGACTTCGAAATTCTGGACGAAGAGGATGAAGAAAATCTGCTCAACTTCAAACGCGTCGTTCCGGTCTATTCGGAAACGGAAGGCCTTCACCAGAAATACATCCGGAAAGTCATGGTCTCCGCGCTGGAAAATTATTCACGCTACATCGCGTCGCCGATTCCCGCGGATATCTGCCGGAAGCGCGGCCTGATCAACATCCGTGAGGCGCTCGTGAGCGTTCACTTCCCCGGCGGCGAAGTGGAGATAGATCCTTTTGTCAACACTCGATCCGAGGCGCACCGTCGTCTGATTTACGACGAGTTTTTCTTTTTTCAACTGGGAATGGCCGTCAGGAAATCCGGACGCGTTCTGGAACGCGGCATTTCCTTTTCCGCAGGCGGTGAGAAGCTTTCGCAATTTTACGCCTCGCTGCCGTTTGAGCTGACCGGAGCGCAAAAGCGGGTGGTGGAGGAGATTCAGAGGGACCTCCAGGCGCCGACGGCCATGAACCGCCTTCTGCAGGGCGACGTCGGAAGCGGGAAAACACTGGTGGCCATGTCGGCCATGGTGACGGTGTGCGAAAACGGATATCAGGCCGCGCTGATGGCACCCACGGAAATTTTGGCCCGTCAGCACAAAAACACTCTGTCGGCCTGGGCCGAAGCGGTCGGATTGAGCGTGGTCCTGCTGACGGGCGGTATGAGCGCAACGGCGCGGACCGAGGCGCTGGAGCGCATTCGCTCCGGTGAAGCCGACCTCATTATCGGAACCCATGCTTTGATTCAGGAGGACGTGGACTTCAGAAAGCTGGGGCTGGTCGTAATCGACGAACAACATCGTTTCGGCGTTTTACAGCGGGCAACGCTGCGCGGCAAAGGCCTTTCCTCGGACGTGCTGGTGATGACCGCTACGCCCATCCCGCGAACACTGGCGATGACGGTATACGGAGATCTGGACGTGTCGGTGATCGATGAAATGCCGCCCGGCAAAAAACCGGTGCGCACCATGGTGATGGGAGAAAACAGAAGGGAAGCGGTGTACGAAGCCATCCGCAAAGAGCTGGCGAAAAATCATCAGGCGTTCATCGTCTATCCGCTGGTGGAGCAGTCGGAGACGCTGGATCTGAAAGACGCGACCCAAATGGCCGATCGTCTGCAAAAAGACATTTTTCCGGAGGTCCGGGTCGGCCTGATTCACGGCAAAATGAAAGACCGGGAAAAAGAAGCGGTCATGCGCGACTTTCTGGAAAACCAAATCGCGATCCTCGTCTCCACAACCGTGATCGAAGTGGGAATCGATGTGCCGCGCGCTTCGCTGATGGTGATAGAACACGCGGAACGCTTCGGTCTGTCGCAGCTTCATCAACTGCGAGGCCGCGTGGGCCGCCGAGATATTCCATCCACCTGCATTCTGCTCACCGGCTACAAGGCATCGGGCGACGCGCGTAAACGGCTCAAGGTCATGGAGAGAACCTCCGATGGTTTTGCTCTGGCCGAAGAAGACCTGGCCATTCGGGGTCCGGGGGATTTTCTGGGAACGCGTCAGTCCGGCATGCCCGATTTCCGCATCGCCAGCATCCTCCGCGACGCGCGCATTCTCAATGACGCCAAGGAAGACGCCTTCGCGCTGATTGCCCGTGATCCGCTCCTGACCAGACCTGAACACGCGATTTTAAAAGAGACGCTGATCGCAAAATGGCAGGGAAAGCTGGATCTGGCCCGAACCGGATAAATCAGGATACGCGGCTGAAAGCGGAGAGACGGAAAAACAGCGTCATGAGGATCCTGGCGAAGGCTTGTGACGCTGTTTTTGCTTCGAGTGGAAGCGCAGGACGGTACGCTCCCGCCGCGCCGGTTTCCGGGCAACCTCGAAACTTCAGATTCCGCAAATTGATGCTTGATCTTTTTTGAAGATTTCGTTTAACTCGCACGCTCAGACAAAGGAGAAGCAGCTATGAGAATCGCGGTGGTCGGAATCGGCGGGGTAGGCGGGTATTTCGGCGGCAAACTGGCCCGGGAATACGCCTCTTCCGGAAAACATGAGGTCGTCTTTATCGCCCGCGGAGAACATCTTCGGGCCATCCAGAAAAACGGCCTTCAGCTTTACACCCGTGAAGGCCAGTACACGGCCTGGCCAACCATCGCCACGGACGACCCGTCCATAACCGGCCGGCTCGATCTGGTTTTTTTCTGCGTCAAAAGCTACACCCTCGAGGAATCAGCGCGATCACTGGCGCCGAACATCGGCAAGAAAACGGTGGTGATCCCCCTGCTCAACGGCGTGGACAGCGCCGGGAGATTGAGAGGGGTGCTGCCCGAAGCGGACGTCGTCAGCGGCTCCGTTTATATCATCAGCTTCCTGGATCAACCGGGGATCGTGATCCAAACGCAGGGCGCCTGCCGGTTGATTTTCGGCACGGATGACCGGTTGTCCGCCGACCGGTATTCCAGGATTCTGGACCTTTTGCGGGAAGCGAAAATCGACGCCAGGCTGACGGACCGCATGACCGAAGCGCTGTGGATGAAATTCCTGATGATGTGCCCCCTGGGATCGCTCACGGCGGCGACCGGCAAAACGTATGGGTTCATCCGCGAGGACGAATATTTGCGAAACCGGCTGCGGGCCATGATGATGGAAGTCGCCGCGGTCGCCCGCGCGCGGCAGGTTCGCCTGCCGGAAAACGCGGTGGATAAAACCTTAGAGACGATCAACGGCTTCACTCATGACGCAAAAACCTCCATGCAGCTCGACCGGGAAAGAGGCAGACCAATGGAAGTGGATACCCTGACGGCGTTTCTCTGCCGGGCGGGCCGGGAAGCGGGAATTCCCACGCCGGTTCACGACGAGGTTTACCGTCAACTGACGGCGTAGAACACGCGGCCCTGAACGGGATTCATCGCTCTTATCCATTTGACAAAACAACGGGATTTGATATAGGGTACAACCCCCGCCAAAACAGACGGGGCGAAGCGGCCCCGGGCCGTATTTTTGATCCGCATCGAGGTAGAAAATGAAAAACATATCCATCGGCTTGATCGGCCTGGGGAATATTGGAACCGGCGTGGTCCGGCTGCTGAAACAAAACGAACAACTCATCGCCCAGAAGCTGGGCGCAAAACTCATTTTAAAGAAAATCGCCGATATTGATATCACGTCTTCGCGCGGCGTGAAAATCCCGAAAAAGCTGCTCACGACCGACGCCCGTGAAATTCTCAACGATCCGGGCATCTCCATCGTGATCGAACTGATGGGCGGGTACGAGCCGGCGCGCACCTTCGTTCTGGAAGCCATTCGAAACGGCAAACACGTGGTGACCGCCAACAAGGCCATGCTGGCCACTTATGGAAATGAAATTTTCCCGGCTGCGCAGAATCAAAATGTGGATATCGGATTTGAAGCCAGCGTCGGCGGAACCATTCCGATCATCAAAACCCTGAAGGAATCGCTGGTGGCCAACCGGATCCGGTCTATCGTCGGCATCATGAACGGAACCTGCAACTTCATTCTCACCAAAATGACAAACGAGGGAAAACCTTTCGATGTGGTCCTGAAGGAAGCCCAGCAGCTGGGTTTTGCCGAGGCGGACCCGACCTTCGACATCGAAGGCATCGATACGTCGCACAAGATGGCCATCGTGCTGTCGCTCGCCTACGGGAAAAAAGTCCGGCTCAAGGATATTTACCTGGAAGGCATTACGAAAATCAGCGCGGAGGACATCGCCTTCGCCAGGGAGTTGGGCTACCGGATCAAGCTGCTGGCGATCGGCATGCTGAAAGGCGAAGCGGTGGAGGCCAGAATCCACCCGACCATGATCGCATCGGGGCACCTGCTGGCGAATGTCAACCACAACTACAACGCCTTCCATCTGGAAGGAGACGCCTCCGGACCGGTCTTTCTGTTCGGTCAGGGCGCAGGCATGATGCCCACGGCCAGCGCGGTCTTCAGTGATATTCTGGACACCGCCCGCAATGTGCTGAAGGGCATTTCCGGCCGGGTGCCGCTTCGGTCCATCAATGAGGCCGGCATGGAGGACATCCGGCTGGTTCCGATGGACAATATCGAGACGAAGTATTATTTCCGGTTCACCGCCCTGGACCGCCCCGGCGTTCTGTCGAAGATATCCGGCATTCTGGGCGCTCACGACATCAGCCTGGCCACCGTGATCCAGAAGGCAAGGGAAGAGGCGGGGGCCGTGCCCATCGTGATGACGACCTATAAGGCGAAGGAGAAAAACGTGCGCAAGGCGCTCACGAAAATCGACCGTCTGGACGTTGTCCGGGACAAAACCGTTCTCATTCGCATCGAGGACGAATTGTAAAAACCGGCGTCCGCCTTGGATTCGAAATCCGGGCGCGCCGTAAGAGGGGTATGAATCCGTGAAATATGTGGTTTTGCTGGGAGACGGAATGGCGGATTATCCAAGCCGGCAGTTGGGAGGGAAAACCCCGCTGGAGTGCGCCGTGACGCCCTTTTTGGATCAGATCGCATCTGAAGGCACACTCGGGCTGGTGGATACGATTCCCGAAGGGTTTACGCCCGGATCGGATGTGGCCAATCTCAGCGTGCTGGGCTATGATCCGAAAGAAACCTACACAGGGCGCGGCCCGCTGGAAGCTGCCAGCCAGGGAATTCCACTGGGACCCGACGACATCGCCTACCGCTGCAACCTGGTCCACATCGGGGAGCCCGAGGAGGGTCCGGCGTTCATGGACGATTTTACCGCCGGGCACATCTCTTCCCCCGAGGCCGGAGAGATCATTCTGGATCTTAATAAAAAGATGAACTCGCCCCGCTACCAGTTTTATCCCGGCGTAGGGTATCGCCACCTGCTGGTATTGAGAGGCGCGGCCGGCTCTCCCCGGACGACTCCGCCGCATGACATTCCCGGCAAACCGATTGCTCCGTATCTGCCGCAGGGCGATGCGGCACAGGAAATTCTCGGACTGATGCGGGCCGCGGCGGATATTCTCAGAGACCACCCGGTCAACGGCGCACGTCTGTCCCAGGGAAAGAAACCGGCCAACTCCATCTGGCTGTGGGGGCAGGGGGGGAAGCCGCAGATGTCACCGCTGACCGAAAAATACGGACTCACAGGCGGCGTGATTTCCGCGGTGGACCTGCTCAACGGACTGGGCATTTACGCAGGTCTGAAACCCCTGCGCGTGAAAGGAGCCACCGGGTATATCGACACCAACTACGAAGGAAAAGCCGCGATGGCGCTTGACGCGCTGAAGTTCATGGATTTTGTGTTCCTTCATCTGGAAGCGCCGGATGAAATGGGGCATGAGGGAAACGCGAAGGGCAAGATCATGGCCATCGAGTTTTTCGATGAAAAAATCGTCGGGCCGATTCTGACGCGCATCCGCGAACTCGGGGAATACCGCATACTGGTGCTCAGCGATCATCCGACGCCGATCGACGTAAAAACGCACGTGGGCGATCCGAGCCCCTTTGCCGTCCTGTCGTCCAGGCGTGAGGAAAATCTCGCCCGGGGACCGAAATTCACCGAAGCCCAGGCCGCCGCCGCCGGTCTGGTCGTGTCTCCCGGGCATCTGCTGATGGACAACTTCATTCGGGACTGGAGCGCTTTTCTTGGAAAGTAACCTGACCAAAATCCGCGTGATATACGCCGATACGGACGCGATGGGCATTGTCTACCACGCCAACTATATCCGCTGGTTTGAGCTGGGACGCAACGAACTGATGCGCCAGGCGGGAATTGTTTATTCGGATTTGAATATGCTGGGCCTCCATCTGCCGTTGACGCAGGTGTACTGCCGCTATCTGCTGCCGGCGACCTACGACGACCTGCTCACGGTGGAAACGAACTTCGATTACATCAAAAGGGCCAGCATCCGGTTCGGCTCCAAAATCTGGGACGAAAGCCGGCGGAAGCTTCACGCCGAAGGATACACCATCCACGCCTGCACGAATCACGAAGGTAAAATCCGCAGAATGCCGGCATTGATTACCGGGTTGATCGAGAAATATTCCATACGCAAAGGGGAGTAAAATGGCTGCCAAGTTATCCAAGAAAGAACTCAAAAGCCCGGACGCTTTTCAAACCACCTTTGAAAAAGCGGGCGAGTACATCCGGGAAAATAAGAGCCGTGTGATCATCGCCGGCACGGCCCTGGCCTGTGCCGTGGTGCTGGCCCTGGGCATTTATTTCTACTGGAGCTACTATTCCGGCGCCGCCCTGAAGCTATACGCCCGGGCCCAGGACAACATTCTGAAAAGCGGCGACAATCCGGAAACGGAAAAGGCCAACATCCCGATCTTCCGGGAACTGGCGGAACAGTATCCCCACAGCTGGAGCGGACGAATGGCCCATTATCATCTCGCCAACATCTATTACAACCAGGGAGATCTGGATCGGGCGATCGTTTCCTACGAAGCATTCATCGCCAAAACGGGTTCGGATAAAACAGGCGTCAAATTTCTGGCGCTGACGTCTCTGGGGTACGTTTATGAAGCCAAAAAAGATTTCCAGTCGGCCCTGAAATATTTTGAACAGGCACAGAAGGTTTACCATACCGGCTTCGAGATGATGAGCCTCCGCAATGTGGCGCGTGCTCACGAAGCCTTGAACGACAAAGCAAAAGCATTGGAGTATTACCAAAAGGCGCTGGAGAAAGCGAAGGATCCGGCAGCCCGGCTCTTTCTCCAAAAAAAAATAGCCGAACTGGGCTGAGTTCCCGGGGCGGCTTTCGGACCGCAGTCGATGATGGAGGCGCAAGCAGTTGAAAAGAGTATTGATGTCAGGAAATGAAGCCATTGCCCGCGGGGTTTACGAGGCGGGCGTGAGATTTGCGGCGGCCTACCCGGGCACGCCCAGCACCGAAATCATGGAGCAGTTCGCCCGCTATGACGGCGTTTACGCCGAATGGGCGCCCAATGAAAAAGTCGCGGTGGAAGTGGCCGTCGGCGCAGCGCTCGGCGGCGCCAGAGCCCTGGCGGTGATGAAGCACGTGGGCGTGAACGTGGCCGCCGACCCGATCTTTACCGTGAGTTACACCGGGATCGAGGGAGCGCTGGTGATCATCAGCGCCGATGACCCGTCCATGCACAGCTCGCAAAACGAGCAGGACAATCGCAACTACGCCAAGTTCGCCAAGATTCCCATGCTGGAGCCGGCCGATCCGCAGGAAGCGAAAGAATACGTTAAGCTGGCCTTCGCCATCAGCGAGCAGTTCGACACGCCGGTTTTTCTGCGCACGACCACGCGCGTTTCCCACTCCAAATCCGTGGTCACGCTCAGCGAAGTGCAGAATCCCGAAGACAAAACCACACTGGCGCATCATGCGGCGAAGTACGTCATGGTTCCCATCAATGCGCGCATCCGCCGCGTAGAAGTGGAAAAGCGCCAGAAAGCCCTGCAGAAGTTTGTGGAAACGTTTCCTGAAAATAAAATGGAAATCAACGATCCGGAGGTCGGCATCATTACCGCGGGCATGCCCTACAATTACGCCAAGGACATTTTCCCGAACTATTCCTATCTGAAGCTGGGCATGGTCTATCCGCTGCCCGTGAAAATGATCCGGCATTTCGCAGCGCAGGTCAAAAAAATTTACGTCGTGGAAGAGCTGGATCCCTATCTGGAAGAGCAGATCCGGGCCATGGGCATCGAAGTGACCGGCAAGGAGATTTTCCCCTACACGAATGAATTTGACCCCGGCGTGATCCGGAGCGCAATCCTTTCCGGCGGCGGGCGCTCCGCTTCACCCTATCCGGAAACCCTGGCCATGCGGCCGCCGAACCTCTGTCCCGGATGTCCTCACCGGGGATTGTTTTACGCGCTCAAAAAATCCAAAGCGTACGTCCACGGCGACATCGGCTGCTACACGCTTTCCTATTTGAAGCCCCTGGAAGGGCTGCATTCCTGCATCTGCATGGGCGCCAGCATCGGCATGGCCCACGGGATGAGCAAGGCCCTCATGGAAAAAGGGAAGGGGAAGGTGGTGGGCGTCATCGGCGATTCCACTTTTCTGCACTCCGGCATCGCCCCGCTGATGAACATGGCCTACAACAACAGCGACGCCCTGATCATCATTCTGGACAACAGCACCACGGCCATGACCGGCATGCAGGAGCATCCCGGCACGGGCTACACGCTGATGGGGAAGGAAACCAAAAAAGTCAATCTGAATGTTTTGATATCAGCCCTGGGGATTGAAAATATCCGGGTGATCGATCCGAACAACGTGAAGGAAGCCCGCATCGCGATTAAAGACGAACTGGCCAGCTCCGGCCCTTCGGTCATTATCGCCCAAAGCCCCTGCGTTCTGTTCAAAAGGGCGAATCAAAAGCCAAAGCCGCCGCTCAGGGTTGATGAAGACGCGTGCGAAGGCTGCCGGGCCTGTCTGGAGCTGAACTGTCCGCCGATTGCCTGGAAAAAAGGCGTCCCGAAGGATGGCTCGAAGCGAAAGGGAATCGCGGTGATCGATGAGACGCTGTGCAACGGGTGCGGACTTTGCGCCCAGGTCTGCCGGTTCAATGCGATCCGCTGAAAGAGGAAATAGGCTATGCAAGAAGACCGTGTAAGAAGCATTCTGTTTGCCGGAGTGGGCGGACAGGGTATCATCCGGGCCAGCGACATTCTCTGCGAGGTCATGATGGAGGCCGGATTCGATGTCAAGAAGAGTGAAGTTCACGGCATGGCGCAGCGCGGCGGCTGTGTCACCAGCCATGTTCGCTACGGCCGGAAGGTGTATTCGCCTCTGGCGGAGCCGGGGACCATTGAAACTCTGGTTTCTTTTGAGAAAATGGAAGCCCTGCGCTATCTGGAGTACCTAAGTCCGAATGCTTCCATCATTCTTAATACGGAGCAAATCTACCCCCCGGCCGTCAATACAGGAGATGAATCGTATCCTGATGATATTATTAATTTTTTAAAAAATCATTATCCTAAAGTAACGGCCGTTGACGCGCTTTTGCTTGCTCAGAAGGCGGGCAATCTGAAAACGGCCAACGTCGTCCTTCTGGGAGCTCTCTCCTCAATGATGGAGATTCCGCATTCGCTATGGGAAAGCGTCCTTCGGAAATCGTTTCCGCAAAAACTTGTAAAATTGAATCTTGAAGCTTTTCAAATGGGAATTCCTGCTTAAATTACCGCCATAAGAAAATAAGAAAAGGAAGTTTTTATGGCTGAAGATTATTATCAGGTACTGGGTGTTGATAAAAAGGCATCTCCGGAGGAGATCAAAAAAGCCTACCGGAAACTGGCCGTCAAGTGGCATCCGGACAAAAACCCCAACAACAAGGCGGCTGCCGAAGAGAAATTCAAAAAGATCAGTGAAGCCTACGCCGTTTTAAGCGATCCGGAAAAAAGGCAGAATTATGACAATTTCGGCTCCGCGGATCAGTTCCGCCAGCAATATTCACAAGAAGACATTTTCCGAGGCTTCGACCTCGACGAGATTCTGCGAAGTTTCGGATTCGGAGGACCCAGGGCAGGGGGGCGAACTACGTTTCGAACAGGAACGAGGCGCGGCGGATTTTCGGAATATGATGATCCGTTTGGCGGAATGTTCGGCGGCATGGGCGGTGCGGGCCACCGGTATGACGATATGCCGCAAAAAGGACAGGATGCTGAATATAATCTTTCAATATCATTAGAAGAATCAGTTTTAGGCGCAGACAAGAAGATCTCGCTTCAAATGGAAAAGGGAGCGGAAAACATCAATGTCAAAATACCTCCCGGAATAAGCTCCGGAAAAAAGCTCAGGCTTCCCGGAAAGGGACTGCCCGGATACAACAACGGTCCAAACGGGGATCTGTACCTGAACATCAATGTTTTGCCCCATCCGATCTTTTCCCGAGACGGAAATGATCTTTATATCGAGAAAACCATTAAATTCTCACAGGCGGCTCTCGGGACCACCATTGAAGTTCCGACGATCGACGGAAGCATGAAACGATTGAAGATCGCCCCCGGAACGCAAAATAATACCAAGATTCGGATGAAGGGTTTTGGCGTACCGCTACTGAAGGAATCCCGAAAAGGGGATCAGTTCGTCAAAATCAATATTGAGGTTCCGAAAAAACTGACCGAAAAGCAGGCTAGATTGATTGAACAGCTTGCAACGGACGGAATCTAATTTTGTCGAGAGGCACCGATACGTAAACTCGTTATGTCCTATAATGTATGTTATGTTAACATAAACGTTCCAAGTGTCTTGGTGATCAGGTCGTCTTCGTCCAATCTACTCTCCGCTTCCAAATTAACAATTTTTTTCTTTAAAATTATCCGTTTGCTTGTTTTTGAAAGAATCTCAATCAAAATGGACAGCTCCTACTGCTCCCAAGTCATTCCCCGTAATAATCACGACTCCTAGCACGCCCGGTATTTTTATTCCATAATTCAGAGCGTTCCGGATATCCTTGTTGGTTTTTACACGATTTCCGATGGAGGAAGCCGCCGCGTCCGCCAGTGTGGCAGATCGGGATAGAACACAAACCGCGTCGGCTTTCCCGAAGCTTAAAGACGGTCCGACCGTTGCAGATGATGTGCATATTCCCAAAGGTGTTTCTTCAGGTTTTACGAATAATTTGACTTTATAACTTAAAGCAGATTCTCCGGCAAATACTCCGACGGTCAACCTCTCATTGGATTTCAAAAAAATGTCCCCTCCGTTTTCAACAATGAAACTATCCGTGAAGCCAGCCAGATCTCTTCCCACAAATTCCGCGATGGCGCCGGCAACGGAGGCCATGGGCCCTACTCCGCAGACGGTTGATTGTTCGATCATCTCCCTGACGATCAAGGGTGCCAGGGGGTCCTGCGGAAAAGGAAGAAGCGTCGTGCAGAATTCCGGATTCCTGTGGATGTAGGATTCCAGGAAGTATCGATGTTGTCGAAGAGATTTTTCAGCAAGGTCAGCCAGGTTGGAGTCAGAACTTATCCAAAGGTCACTCTGGGCAATTTTTACACGATATGAAATAAGATTCTGTTGATTAATTAATGATCTATATGTTCTTTCCTCATATATCATATTAACAATAGACCGTACTCCCCTCACCCAATATCGCGTCCGCCTCCCGCTTTAGTTTTTCACAGATATCCAGTTTTGTGCGGTCCCCGAGGCGAACGATGGTTTCGCATTTCCCGTTTAACAGATGAATGTAACCTTCGTATTTTCCATCATATTTCCGAATTGTTTCGCAAAGTGCGGAAATTCCCTCCGGAGATATTTGGTCTGTTTTGACCATAAAACGAACCTGTTTATAGGGATTTTCCAGGGCCTTGGCCAGCGGGGTCACTTCAAGGGCGATGATTTTGTTCGATTCGTCTCCGACATCAACGATACCCTGGATGACAACCGGCTCGTCGGCATGGAGCAATTCAGAATATTTCCGGTAAACGTCCGCCCAGAAGATAATGCTGACGGATCCCTGCAGGTCTTCAAGAACGACGTTGCACATGACGTCTTTTTTCCGGGTCAGCCTTTCGGTAAGAGAGCTGACGATGCCCGCGATGGTGATGTTGTCTTTGTCCCTTTTGGTGCTCAGCGTCGCGGAATCGGTGTTGGCCACCAGGCTCAGCTTTCCGGCATAACCGTGCAGCGGGTGTCCCGAGATGTAAAAACCGACGGTGTCTTTTTCAATGGAGAGCAGTTCCTTGCGGTCCCATTCGGGCAGTTCGGGGATCGAAAAAGATCCGTCTCCGCCGGTTCCGTGTGCTTTGGCGGGGGAAAGCTGATCGAAGATGCTGGCCTGATTGCTCAGCAATTCCTTCTGCTTGCGCTGTGCCTCCTCCATGGCTGAGTCCAGGCATTCCATGAGTTGCCGGCGGGTATACCGCAGTGAATCAAAAGCTCCGCATTTGATCAAACTTTCCAGGACCCTTCGGTTGACTTTTCGCAGATCGACACGGCAAAGGAAATCCATGAAGGAGGTGAATTTTCCTTCTTTGCGAATGTCCATGACGGATTCAATCGCAGCTTCCCCGACATTCTTTACGGCGGCCAGGCCGAACCGAATGTTGCCGCCCGAAATACTGAAATCCTTTTGCGATTCATTGATATCCGGGGGAAGGATGTCGATGCCCATTTCTTTGCAATTGGACATGTGCTTGATGATCTTGTCCCGGTTGTCTTTCTCGCTGGTTAAAAGCGCGGCCATGAAGGCGACGGGATAATGGGCCTTCAGGTAGGCCGTCTGGTAGGTGATCATGGCATAGGCGGCGCTGTGCGATTTATTGAAGCCGTAAGCGGCAAACTTCTCCATCTGGTCCCAGATGTTTTTCGCCTTGTTTTCATTGATATTTTGCTTTCTCGCTCCTTCAAGAAAACGGGGCTTTTCCCTCTCCATGGCCGCAATTTGCTTTTTCCCCATCACTTTGCGCAGCGTATCGGCCTGGGACATCGAGTAGCCGCCGATGACGTTGGCGATCTGCATGACCTGTTCCTGGTATAGAATGATTCCGTAAGTTTCTTTCAGGATCGGTTCGAGCTGGGGAAGTTCGTAGGTAATCTGCTGCTTGCCGTGCTTGCGTGCGATAAAATCGGGAATCATCTGCATGGGCCCCGGCCGGTAGGCGGCAATCAGGGTGATGATGTCTTCGATGCGGTCCGGTTTGAAATTGACCAGCAGGTCTTTCATGCCGGCGCTTTCCAGTTGGAAAACACCATCGGTTTCCCCCTTGGCGAGCAGCCGGTAGGTTTCTTCATCATCGAGCGGAAGGTTGTTGACGTCGATTTCGACATCGTGGGAGGCTTTGATGAAATCCACGGCGTTTTTGATGACGGTCAGCGTTTTTAAGCCCAGAAAATCAAATTTGGTCAGGCCGACGGTTTCGATATCCTTCATCGAATACTGGGAAACCATATCGTCTTTGGGGGCAAAAAGCGGAACGCGCTCAACGAGCGGAGCGTCGGATATCACGACCCCGGCGGCGTGGACGGAAGAGTGACGGTTGAGGCCCTCCAGAACCAGCGAAAGCGAGAGCATTTTATCGATTTTTGGGTTTTTCTTGCGCTCTTCGGCAAAGCGGGGCTCCGTCTTGAAGGCTTCCGCAAGCGGGATGTTCAGCGGAAAGGCGGGCACCAGCTTGGCGATTCGGTCCACTTCGCCGTAGGGAATGTTCAGAGCCCTTCCCACGTCCCGGATTACGCCCTTGGCCATCATCTTGCCGAAGGTGCAGATTTGCGAGACCTTGTCCTTGCCGTACTTTTCCGTGACGTATTTGATGATTTCACCGCGTCGTTCCTGGCAGAAATCGATGTCGATGTCCGGCATGCTGATCCGGTCCGGATTGAGAAAACGTTCAAAAAACAATCCGTAGCGCAAAGGATCGATGTCGGTGATGCGAATGGCGTAGGCAACCAGCGACCCGGCGGCGGATCCACGGCCGGGACCTACCGGAACACCCGTGTGTTTGGCGTGCTTGATAAAATCGGAAACGATCAGAAAATATCCGGCAAACCCCATTTTCTTGATGATTTCCAGCTCTGAACGCAGGCGCCGGGTGTATTTCTCGCGAACCGTCGCCTCGTCTTCATTCGAATGCTTGAGGATAACCGGAAACAGTTTCTCCAGGCCTTCCGTCGCCTTTCGGTCCAGGTAATCCTCCAGCGTTTCCTCAGGGTTTTTGACCTCAAATTTCGGCAGATAGAATTTCCCGAACTCAAAAGTCAGGTTGCAGCGATCCGCGACGACCAGCGTATGGGTGATGGCTTCGGGCACTTCGGCAAAGAGCTCCTTCATTTCCTGCGGGGAGCGGACGTAAAACTGATTCGACGACATCGACATCCGGTCCTTGTCTTCGATCGTTTTCCCCGTTTGAATGCACAGAAGGACGTCGTGCGCTTCGGCATGTTCGGCGTTCAGGTAGTGGCAGTCATTTGTGGCAATGAGCGGAATGGAAAGTTCCCTGCCGAGCTCCATTAATCCCCGATTGGCGATCTTCTGCTCGGGAATGCCGTTTTCCATGAGTTCCAGGTAGAAATTGTCCTCGCCGAAGATTTCCAGAAGCTCGCGGGCCGCCCTGCGGGCTTCGTCCATGTGGCCCCGGACAATATGAGAGGCGATTTCCCCGTGAAGGCAGGCGCTGGACGCGATCAGTCCTTCGGAGAATTCTTTCAGCAGGGCCTTGTCCACGCGGGGCCGGTAGTAAAACCCCTCCAGATGGGCGGCGGAGGTCAGCTTCATCAGGTTTTTATAGCCCTGCAGGTTTTTGGCCCAGACGATCAGATGGCGCGCTGAATCCCCGGCGGACGGCGTTTTGTCCAGTCGGCTTCGGGGCGCGACATACAGTTCGCAGCCGATGATCGGCTTGATGCCGCAGGCGCAGGCCTGACGGTAGAAGTCGATCACACCGAACAGGTTGCCGTGGTCGGTGATGGCGATCGCCGGCATCTCGTATTCTTTGGCCTTTTTAAAGAGGTCTTCCAGACGGATCATGCCGTCGAGAAGGCTGTACTGCGTATGGACGTGGAGATGGACGAAATCCGCTTGCTTCATGTTTGACTAATCGATCCAGTAATTGGGCGCTTCCTTGGTGATGATCACGTCGTGGACGTGGCTTTCCCGGAGGCCGGCCGACGTGATGCGGACAAAACGCGATTTTTCGATCAGCTCCGGAATGGTCTTGCACCCGACGTAGCCCATGCCGGCTTTCAGTCCCCCGATCAGCTGAACGATGCTGGCGGAAAGCGTTCCTCGGAAAGGCACCCTGCCCTCGATTCCTTCCGGAACCGTCTTGGACGGCGCCTCGATGTCATCTTGATAATAGCGGTCGCGGCTTCCCATTTTCATGGCCTCCAGCGAACCCATGCCGCGATACACCTTGTAGCTGCGCCCCTGGAACAAAATCGTTTCACCGGGGCTCTCCTCGGTCCCGGCGAACAACCCGCCGATCATGACGGCGTTCGCGCCGCAGCCGAGCGCCTTGACGATGTCGCCGGAATACTTGATGCCGCCGTCGGCGATGACGGGAATGCCGAACCGGGAGGCGACTTTAAAGGTGTCGCGGATGGCGGACATCTGTGCCACGCCGACGCCCGCGACGATGCGGGTGGTGCAGATGGAGCCGGGGCCGACGCCCACTTTCACCGCGTCAACCCCTGCCTCGATGAGCGCCTGGGCGCCTTCGGCCGTGGCGATGTTTCCAGCGATCAGCTGGCAATGTGGAAAGTTCGCCTTGGTGGACCGGATGGCGTCGATCACGCCCGTCGAATGCCCGTGTGAGGTGTCGATGGCAATCACGTCGACGCCGGCCGCCAGAAGCGCCTCAATGCGCGGCTCCCGGTCGATGATGCCGACGGCCGCGCCGACCCGCAACCTTCCGAGCGAGTCCTTGCAGGCGTTGGGGTAGCGGCGGATTTTTTCAATGTCTTTGATGGTGATCAGGCCTTTCAGGCGGTTTTCGTCGTCCACGACCAGCAGCTTTTCTATACGGTGCTTGTGGAGCAGCTTTTTGGATTCCTCCAGCGTAATGCTGGACTTGACGGTGATGAGATGGTCCTTGGTCATCACATTGGAAACCGGCTGATCCAGGTCTTCTTCAAATCGCAAATCGCGGTTGGTCAGGATGCCGACCAGTTTTTCATTTTTAACGACGGGAACGCCGGAAATGGAATACTGGTGCATCAGGGCCAGCGCGTCTCTGACTTTACGGTCGGGTTCAATCGTAATCGGGTCGACCACCATGCCGCTTTCGGATTTTTTCACCCGGTCCACTTCGATGGCCTGGCGTTCGATGCTCATATTCCGGTGAATGATGCCGATGCCGCCTTCCTGAGCCATGCAGATGGCCGTGCGGGACTCCGTCACCGTGTCCATGGCCGCCGAGATGATGGGAATGTTGAGTCGAATATTCCTTGTCAGCCACGTGGACGTTTCCACATCGCGCGGCAGAATGCTGGAAGCCGCGGGCACCAGCAGCAGGTCGTCAAATGTCAGGGATTCTTTCACAACATCATCTAACATGGTCTCCTCCGTTTTCATGGGTTAAGGGATGCGCGCTTTCGATCGGATATTTCCGGCCGTTTACGACGATGCAAAACGTGCCGTCATCACCGTCGGGTTCAATGAACTCCGCCAGCTGATAGTAGCTTTTGCGGGTAAATCGGGCGGGGAACCGGTTTTCTTTTACACGGCAATACAGGACGTTGTCTTTGCCGACGGCCAGGGTTGCCTGATCCAGTCTCTCCCGGGTGTCGTCATTCAACTGGATTTCCAGCTCTTCGGAGCCGCACGCGCTTCGGGTTTTGAACACCGCCGTTACGACAAACGCCGTATCTTCAACTTCCAGGCCGCAGACTTCCCCGTTAAGTTCGATGAAATACCGGCCGTGGCCGTCCCGTTTCAGATGCTCAAAGAAAACGCACAAAATATCTTTGCGGAACATGTGCGCTCCGCGGTAATACCAGATCCCGTCCTTGTCTATCCGGATGTCGCCTCCGTTCATTTTCCATCCACTTTCCTGCTTTCGAGCAGAATCGTCACCGGTCCGTTGTTGGTGAGTTCGATTTTCATCATTTCCTGAAAAGCACCGGTGGCCAGTTTTACCGCCCGATTCCGGGCCTGACGGACAAAATAATCATACAGCGCTCTTGCTTTTTCCGGATCTTCCGCACGGCCGAACGACGGTCTGCGTCCTTTGGCGCAGTCGGCCAGCAGCGTAAACTGCGATACCACCATCAGTTCTCCTGAAATGTCGGCAAGCGAACGGTTCATTTTCCCCTGCTCATCCTCGAAAATGCGCAGATGCATCGTTTTTTCCAGAATGAAATCCGCTTCTTTCTCCGTATCTCCCTTCTCCACACCCAAAAACACCAACAGCCCCTGTTCCACGGCGGAAAATAGCTGAGAATGGATTCTGACGCAGGCTCGGTCGACTCTCTGAAGAACTGCTCGCATGAGGCATCCCATTTAAAAGTTCGCGCATGTTAGCAACAATTTTCCGAGTGTTCAAGCTCTTTCTGCCGTAAAATATTCTTAAGGAAATCCGATGGCTTGTCCATGCTTTTGTAATCCACGCTCAGGTGTGCTACAAGAAGCATCCATGAGCAAAAACCTTCTGCTGATCAACCCCTGGATTTATGATTTCGCAGCCTACGATTTCTGGATGAAACCGCTGGGCCTTCTGTATCTGGGCGGACTGCTTAGGGCCAATCGCCACCGGGTTTCCTATATCGATTGCCTGAATCCCTATTCGGAGCCCATGCGGAATAAAACCGGCAGGTCGCCGAAGCGTCATGCCTACGGGCACGGCCGCTTCTTCCGGCAAGCCATTGAAAAGCCGCCGGCCCTTGAAGCGATACCGCGCAGCTACTGCCGCTACGGAATGGATCCCGATCTCTTTCGCGCCCAGCTCAGGAGCTTCCCACAGACGGACATGGTGCTCGTCACGTCCATGATGACCTACTGGTACCCGGGCGTTTTCGACACCATAAAAATCGTCCGGGAAATGCTGCCGGGCGTTCCGGTGGTTCTGGGCGGAAAATATGCCTCTCTCTGCCATGATCATGCCCTGGCAAAATCCGGCGCGGACTACGTGATTTACGGACGGGGTGAAAAAAAGGTTCTGGAGCTTTTGAAAAATGTATTCGGCGAGGACATCCTCTTCGACCCGGATGAAAATGATCTCGACGCCCTGCCCTATCCCGTGTTCGATCTCGCCGGCCGCTTGGACCAGGTTCCCCTGATCACTTCTTTGGGGTGCCCCTACCGCTGCAGCTACTGCTCCTCCCATTTGTTTTATGGCCGATACCGGAAGCGAAACCCCGGCAAAGTCGCGGACGAGATCGAATACTGGCACCGTCATTTCGGCGTCCAGGATTTCAGCTTTTACGACGACGCGCTGCTCGTGGATCCCGAAAACATGATCGTTCCGCTGCTTCACGACCTTCGAAGACGAGGACTGTCCTGCCGGTTTCACTGCCCCAACGGTCTGCATGTCCGGGAAATCGACGCGTCGCTCGGCCGACTGCTCTTTGAATCCGGCTTTAAAACGATTCGTTTCGGCTTTGAAACGGCCAATTTCGAGGAGCAGCAGGAAACGGGGGGAAAGGTGCGAAATGATGACCTGCGCCGTGCGGTCGCGCATCTGAAAGAAGCAGGGTACAAAACACGGGACATCGGCGTTTATCTGTTGTGCGGCCTGCCGGACCAGAAAGCCAGGGATGTGGAAGAGAGCATCGATTTTGTCGTCCGTTGCGGTGCGAGGCCGGTACTGGCCGAATATTCGCCGATCCCCGGAACTCCCATGTGGCCTCAGGCCGTGGCCGCTTCCGTATTTGACATTCAGCGGGAACCTCTATATCATAACAACACGCTGTTGTGCTGCCGTAATCATGATTTCAGTGAAGAGGCTTACCGCAGGATGAAAACACGTATTCAGGCGCTGTCGAAAGAAAACGGTTTTGTGAATGGAACTTCTGATTCGGATTAAGAATATCGTCGTCTTTTTGCTGTCGGGATTTTTTCTGTTGTTCGGTGTTCTTCTTCTGAAGAGTTCCTTTCAGCTCGGCAACCCCCTGGAATTCGTGATGACGCTGTTTGCGGCCTCTTTCATGATTTTATTTTGCATCGCCGGCATTCTCTATGCCTATTTCCGTCTCTTTCCGGGAAAACCGGCCCACGAGGAAACCCATGAGGAAGAATAAGTTCTGGATTGCTCTCGGACTGCTGATCCTGCTTTGCCAGGCTGCGCCTGCGCGGGCGGTGGACCTGGAGAAGAAAATTCTGAAGGCCAGGCTGCCCAACGGCCTGACCGTTCTGATGATGGAGCGCAAATTCAGCCCGACGGTTTCTCTCTACATCCGTTACCGGGTGGGCGCCGTGGATGAAGCTCCGGGGCAGAGCGGAGCGGCCCATTTCCTGGAGCACATGATGTTCAAGGGAACGACGACCATCGGCGCGAAAAACTATCCCGCGGAAAAAAAGCTGCTTTCGAGCATCGAAAAAACCGGACAGGCGCTGGACCGCGAGCGTAAAAAGAAGGGTTCGGCCGATGCCCGGAGGATCCGGCGGCTGGAGACGCGGATGAAGAGGCTGCAGGAAAAGCACCTCCGGTCTTTCATTCCCAACGAAATTGACCGCCTCTACACGGAAAACGGCGGATCCGGGATGAACGCGGCAACCGGTCAGGACATGACCACCTACTACATCAACCTTCCCGCCAACAAAATCGAACTCTGGGCGCGCATTGAATCCGACCGGCTCCTGCATCCCGTTTTCCGCCAGTTTTACACGGAGCGGGACGTCATTCTGGAGGAAAGAAGGCAGCGTGTGGAGGCCAGCCCCGACGGCAAACTCTTTGAAGCCTTTATGGGACGGGCCTACGCGACTCATCCCTACGGCATTCCCATCATCGGATTGCCCGGGGATCTGGCGTACCTGAGTCCGGCCGCGATCCGCGGCATCCACCGGAAATATCTGTCGCCGCAGCGGATCGTCATTGCCGTTGTCGGGGACATCGATCCTGCCAAAACGTTGGACATGATTCGCCGGTATTTCGGACGGATTCCGAATGCCGGCTCGCCCTCCCTCACGATTTCGGCCGAACCGGAGCAAAGCGCGGAGCGCAGAGTGGAGGTTTTATTCGATGCCAATCCGTCTCTGATTGTCGGCTACCACAAGCCGGCGCCGCCCGCCCAGGAAGATTACGTCTTCGAAGTCCTGGAGGCGATTTTAAGCAGGGGCCGAACCAGCCGTCTCTATGACCGACTGGTGATTCAGCGACAGATTGCCCAAAGCGTCAGCGCGATGAACGGCGTGCCCGCTGCGAGATATCCCAACCTTTTCGCCATCTTTGCGCGGCCGCGCCACCCCCATACAAACGATGAATTGCAGGCGGCCATCCTTGAGGAGATCGAGACCATCAAGACCCATTCCGTGACGGAAGAGGAACTGGCCCGGGCGAAAAACCAGCTGAAGATGGACTATATCAAAAGCCTCGATTCCAACTCCGACCTGGCCTCCATTCTTTCCTACACCGAACTGCTTCTGGGGGATTACCGGCACTTTTCCGATTACCTCCCCCGGATTCAAAAGGTGACGTCCGGTGATGTTCAGGCGGCGGTCATGCGGTATCTGACGGCGGAAAACAGAACCGTTGCGGTTTTAAACCGGAAGCCCGCTCCCGGGAAAGGAGGAGCTCCATGAACAAAGCTCTTTCCCCGGCGATTGGACTGCTGCTTGCGATGATTTTTTTTGTTGCTCCGACGATTTCCTCCGCGAAGTCTCCCTGGATTTCTCCGGATCAAATCCAGTACCCCCCACTGCAATTCCGAATGCCCGAGGCCGAGCGGATTACGCTGAAAGACGGTATGGTTTTGTACCATCTGCAGGACGGCGCACTGCCTCTCGTTTCCCTGGCCGTGCTGGTGCGGACGGGGACTTTGTACGATCCCGCAGGCAAGGAAGGGCTGGCGGAGCTCACCGCCTTTCTCCTGCGCACGGGGGGAACGGCAAAACACCCGAGCGGTGAAATGGACCGGCGCCTGGATTTCCTGGCCGCTTCTCCATCCATTTCCATGTCGCTCGATTCCGCCTCCGTTCACTTCACTTTTTTGAAAAGCGACCTGGACGAATGCCTCGATCTTCTCTCCGAAATGCTTCTGGAACCTGCCTTTGAAGAAAAAAAGATTCAAGAGGCGCTGGCGTTAAAAAAAGAGGAACTGAGGCGCACGGCGGACAACCCGCAGACACTGGCCTTTCGCGAATTCAACCGCCTTCTCTATCCCGGTGATCCGCGGGGACGCTACGCGACCATCGCCTCACTGAACAACCTATCCCGAGAGGATCTGGCAGCCTTTCACCGCCAATACTTTTCGCCGGCCAATATGATGCTGGCGGTGTCCGGCGACATCACGCGGGAAGAAGCCGTGAAGAAACTCGAAAAAGTATTCGGCCATGCGAAGATCCCCCCGCGCGTTCAGGCTGTTCCGGAGGCTCCCCGACAGGGAGGCCGGGGCATTTTTCTCATCCGCAAGCCCTTGCCGCAATCTACGGTGGTCACCGGCGAACTGACGATCAGCAAGAATCACCCCGATTTTTACGCTTTCGAGGTTCTGGATTTCATCATCGGCAGCGGCGGTTTTTCTTCCCGGATTTTCAGCGCTGTCCGCAATCAGGAAGGTCTGGCCTACAGCGCCGGAAGTTTTTACCGCGCCCGTTCCAACTACGGCGTTTTCGGGACGTACGCCTTTACGAAAACGGCTTCCACTTTGCGAGCCGTCTCTCTGCTCGACGCTATCGTGAAAGATGCAGCGTCCGGGTCCATCACCCGGGCCGAACTGGACCGGGCGAAACGATCCATCGTGAACAGCTTCATCTTCTCTTTTGAACAGCCCGGGCAGATTGCCTCCCAGCAAATGACGGTCGAATACGAGAAGCTGCCCAAGGATTACCTGGCGACCTACCGGGAAAAAATAGAAGCGGTGACGCTTGAAGACCTTCGCCGCGTTGCAGCGGCCTTTCTCAATGAAAACAGAAGGCTCACGCTGATCCTCGGCGACGCGGACCGGTTCGGCGCCTGGCCGGAAAACCGGCCGAAGCCCGAGCAGATCGATCCGCAGTACTGATTCGAGGTTTGATGATGATTGACGAAGCCCTTTTTGAAAAAATCGTGAGCAGAATCGAAAGCTACCGACAGGAAATGATCGATCTGCAGAAGGCGCTGACGGCCGTCCCGGCCGTCGGTCCGGCAAACGGCGGAGTGGGTGAAATGCCCAAAGCCCGGACCCTGAAGAAGCGTCTGGCCGATCTGGGTTTTTCGGTTTTCCGGGATTTTGACGCGCCGGACCCTTCGGTTCCGGACGGACGCCGCCCGAACTTTCTGGTCTCTCTTCCGGGCAAGGATGATTCCCGCCGTATCTGGATCATCACCCATCTGGACATCGTCCCTCCGGGCGAGCCGGGTCTCTGGAGCGCCGATCCCTACCAAGCCTACGTAAAGGACGATTGCGTATACGGCCGCGGAACGGAAGACAATCAGCAGGACATGGTAGCCTCCATTTTTGCCGCCAGGGCTCTTCTGGAAGAGGGCATCGTGCCCTCCTCCACGGTCAATCTGCTGTTTGTGTCCGACGAGGAAACGTCCAGCGAAAAAGGCCTTCAGCATCTTCTCTCCCTGCCGCAAAAGCTTTTCAGGCCGGAGGATTGGATTGTGGCGCCTGACTCAGGCAATGCCGACGGTTCCCTGATTGAAGTCGCCGAAAAGGGCATTCTCTGGCTGGGCTTTAAAACCACCGGAAAACAGTGCCACGGCAGCAAACCTCAACTCGGCATCAACGCTTTTGCCGCCGCCTCCCGTCTCGTCGTTGAACTCGCGAGGCTGCGCGAAATTTTCGACGCCGCGGATCCGCTTTTTGATCCTCCCGTCAGCACCTTCGAACCCACGAAAAAAGAAGCCAACGTCGGCAATATCAACACGATTCCGGGTGAAGACGTCTTCTATATGGATTGCCGGATTCTGCCCCGGTACAGCCTCGACGACGTACTTTTCGAAATTGCAAACATCAATCGAAAAATGGAAAAGCAACATGGCGTAACGATCGAAGTATCCATTCATCAGCGCGTTGACCCCGCGCCTTTGACGCCTCCCGATTCGCCCGTTGTCCTCGCCCTGCAAAAGGCCGTGGGCCGCGTTTACCGCGTAAGGGCCTTTGCCGGAGGTGTCGGCGCGGGAACCGTCGCCGCGTATCTGAGGAAACAGGGTCTGCCGGCGGCAGTCTGGTCAAAAACCAACATGAGGGCGCATCAGCCGGACGAATGCTGCCCCATCGACAACCTGACGGGCAACGCCAAGGTCTTCGCGCACCTGTTTTTGCAGGCGTAAATTGTATTGCAATAGCGGTATCTTAATGATAGAAACCCACCTCACGAAAAAAGGGCCATTGGCATTCCTCAATCCCGGGAATTCGGTTCGGCCATGGCGGAGATCAATCTTTTAGAGGCTGATTTTTTTGATAAAATCAACGAAAAGCGCGCCGGCGGAGAAGGTTTCCTTTGCGGATTCGAATCTGCTTCGGAATCTGTGCGGCGAACACGACCGGCATCTGAAACTCCTCGAAAAGCTTGAACCCGTCAAAATAAAGCCCTGGGGAAACACGCTTTCGATTTCCGGTGAAGAGAAGGCCGTCGCAATCGCTTCCGGCGTCATTCGGCAGCTATACGACCTGATGCTTAAAGGGTTGCACGTCGAACTCTCGGATTTTGACTACGCCCACCGGATTCTCTCGGAAAACATCCATTTTGATCTGTCCCATGTTTTTCTGGACACGGTTTTCATCTCCTCCAAAAAGCGCGTCATCGCGCCGAAAAGTATCGCCCAGCGACAGTATATCGACGCCATGAGAAGCGCCGACATGGTGCTGGCCATCGGGCCGGCCGGCACGGGAAAAACATACCTGGCCATGGCGATGGCCGTTTCCTGCCTTCTGGAAAGAAAAGTCCAGCGGATCATTCTGACCCGTCCCGCCGTAGAGGCGGGCGAACGGCTGGGTTTTTTACCGGGAGATCTGGCCGAGAAAGTGAACCCTTACCTCCGTCCTCTGTATGACGCGCTTTACGACATGGTGGACATGGAAAAAGCGGGAGCCCTGATCGGCAAGGGCCTCATCGAGGTTGCGCCGCTCGCGTTCATGCGCGGCCGGACGCTGAACGATTCTTTCATCATTCTGGATGAAGCCCAGAACACCACATCGGAGCAGATGAAAATGTTTCTGACGCGCCTGGGGTTTCGTTCCAAAGCGGTCGTCACCGGCGACATCACCCAGATTGATCTGCCGACGGAAAGATCCTCCGGCCTGGTCGAGGCCGCGTCCGTTCTCCGTAAAATACCGACCGTCCGCATCGTTCATTTTTCACAGGTTGACGTGGTCCGCCATCCTCTGGTGGCCGATGTGATTTCCGCATACGCTTCCTGGGAAAACGAAAACAAGAACAAAAAAAATTAAAAAGTGGCCATGAACAATTTCCTGGATTCGACATCGGAAAAGATCCTGTCCGTTTTTCGGAAATGGAGGGAAAATTATCCCCTCTCCTTTTCCTTCCTGAACAATGTCATCTTTCAGCGATGGGCGATTGCCGTCCTTTTGAGCGCAGGACTGACGGTGCTTCTCGCGCCGCAGTTCTACCTTTCCAAGCCGTTATACCGCCACGGCATGATTGTTCAGGACAACATCAAGGCCGACCGTGACTTCCTGGTGGAGGACGTCCAATCCACAAGGCAAAAGCAAATCGAAGCCGCGGCCGCCGTTCGCCCGGTGTATGATTTTGACCCGGAAGCCGCCATGACGATTCGGGCGAAAATCAAACAATCCTTCGCCCTTGCGGCAAGTCAGTCCGAAAGACCCCAGGGAAAAGCCCTTTTGGAGAAATCTCTGGGCATCCGGCTGACGGAGGATGAATACACCTTCCTGAAGGCCAACGCCTTTTCCGAGGAGCTTCTGCAGAGATTCTCCCGAATCCTATCCGCCTTCTACGACAAGACATTCGTCACGGGCGGCCCCTTCCGGAATCAGGATCATGAAAAAGGAATTACCATCGTCAATGCCCTGTCCCGGCAGGAGGAAAACACCAAGGAATTGTCTTCCATTCTGAACCTGAAAGACATCGGCCCGGTGCTCCTGCGCAGAGTCCACGCCTCGATCCGGAACGACCAGCCCAACGCCAGACTTGTGACGTTTTCGTTCCTGAAAAAGCTGATCGTGCCCAATCTGACCTATAATCCGGAAGCGACCGCCCGCAAAATTGACGCCGCGAAACAGACCGTCAAGCCGGTGTACTTTCAGGTGCAGAAAAACGAGATGATTGTCCGCGAAGGGGACAAAATCGGCTACCTGGAACTGGCCAAGCTGGAGGCCTACCATAAGACCGCCGCGGACAACAACATCTCCAATCTCGCGGTCATCGCCGGCATCTTCTGCCTCGTGCTGTTTTTGACCCTGCTTTTGTATTTCTGGCGAACCCGGAACTGGCTCAAAACATCGCCCCGCTCCAACGTGGATTTCCTGGTTTTCGCCATCGTCGCCCTGCTGCAAATCTTTGTCGTCAAAGCGGGCATTTTTATTTCCGTTGCCGTCAACCGGGCTTTCCCTTCCCTCCCGGTGGACGCGTGCTATTTCGCGATTCCCTTCGCCATGGGGGCCATGATTATCGCCGTACTGGTGAACCGGAACGTGGCGATGATCATGAGTGTTTTATCCTCATTTCTGATCAGCCTGCTCTTTGAAGAAAAGATTATTTTTCCGCTGTTTTCTTTTCTGGGATCCGTTGCCGCCTCCTATCATATCGTCAACAGCCGTCAGCGCTCCACCTTTTTAAAGGTCGGCATCTTTTTGGGCGTCATCAATATTACCGCCATCCTCAGCTTGAATCTGCTGACCGGCCGACTGCTGGAGGATTTGTTGCTTCGTCTGGCCATGGGGCTTTTCGGCGGCATCATCACGGGAATTCTGGTGGCCGGATTGACCCCCGTTTTTGAAAGCCTCTTCGGCTTTATCACCTACATTAAGCTTCTGGAGCTGGCCAATCTCAATCAGCCGCTTTTTCAAAAAATGATCATTGAAGCCCCCGGCACCTATCATCACAGCATCATTGTCGCCTCCCTGGTGGAATCGGCGGCCGAGGCCATCGGAGCCAACGCGCTTCTGGCCAAGGTCAGCGCTTACTACCACGACATCGGAAAACTGGCCAAACCGCACTACTACATTGAAAATCAAACCGGCTATGACAATCGCCACGACAAGCTTTCTCCGAAAATGAGCGCCCTGATCATTATTTCCCACGTCAAAGAAGGCTGCGAGCTGGCCCTGCAGGCCAAGCTGGGCAAGCCGATTATCGACATCATCCGGCAGCACCACGGCACCAGCCTGATCAGCTATTTCTTCGACAAAGCCAAAAAGGACAAGGACGAGTCCATCCGCTCGCTGACGGAAAGCGACTTCCGTTATCCCGGCCCCAAGCCGCAGACCAAGGAAGCGGGGCTCGTTATGCTGGGCGACGTAATTGAAGCCTCTTCGCGGACCCTTTCCAACCCGACGCCCGCCCGAATCCGTTCGCTGGTGAGGGAAAGAATCGCGCGCATTTACACGGACGGACAGCTCGATGAGTGCGAGCTGACGCTTCGAAACCTGAACACCATCGCGGAAACCTTCACGCGGATTTTAACCGGCATTTTCCATCATCGCGTCGAATATCCGGAAGCGCCCCCGAAGCCGAAGGAAACGAACGGCAAGAGAGAATCCCATGAAAATCCGAATCGCAAACCGGCAGAAACGGCTGAAAATCGATAGCCGCCGGATCCGTGCAAAGGTGAGCCGGATCCTTCGCTGGATCGACTGCGCGGATAAGGAAATCAGCATCACGCTGGTGGACGATGAGGCCATCCGCCTTCTCAACCGGCAGTATCTGCATCGGGACAAACCGACCAATGTCTTGTCTTTTTCCTTACAGGAGGGCGAGTGCGGCCATGTGAATCCCGACCTGCTGGGAGATATCGTAATTTCCGCGGACACGGCGCTTCGCGACGCACAGCGGGGGCAATGGAGCCTGGAGGAGGAAATTCTCTTTCTGATCATTCACGGCCTGCTGCACCTGACCGGCTACGATCATGTCCGGACGTCCCGGGCCGACGCCCTGAAAATGAAAAAAAGAGAAAAAGAGCTTTTCGGAAGGCTGGCGCTTACAGGAACCCGGGCCCGGCGATGATCATCCCTGATCGGGAATCTTCAGCGTCATGCCATATTTGATCGTATTCGTTTTCAGGCGGTTCACCTGCCGGAGTTTGTCGACGGGGACATTGTAACGAGTGGCGATACGAAACAGCGTGTCGCCTTTCCGGACCTTATAGCTTTTCATGGATCCGGACGACGGGGAGCTCTTTTCAACGGAGGTTTTTTGTCGTACGGTTGCCGTTTCCGCGGTTTGAATCGGGATTCGGACATATCGGGTCTGTTGGATCAGCCGCTTGTTCCGGTTGATCCGGTTGCAGCTGTAGATCGCCTGCCGGGAAACCCTGTATCGCTTGGCAATGGAGGCCACGGTTTCACCGGGCTGGACTCGGTGCCGAATGTATCGGCTGGCGCCCCCATTTTTGCTTTTGCCCGCATAACCGTTGCCGGGCTTTTCCGCGGCCGGAATATCGTTGTACACCATCTGAAATTTCTGAAGGAAACCTTCGGGGACCTTGAAATCGTATTCGCGGTCCGGCGTAATTTTGTACCGAAGCTCCGCGTTGAGCACGTTTATGTAATCCTCGGACACTTCCATTTTGGAGGCGACTTCGGACAGTTTCATCATTTTATTGACCTTGACCGTTTCATAATTCATCAGCGTGTCCATCGTGGTCTGCAATTCAAACCCGTATTTTCGCGGATTCCGAACGATATGAAGGGTCGCGAGAAAACGGGGGACGTAGCGCGCCGTTTCGTGAGGCAACTGGGAATACAGGTCCCAGAAACGATCGAAGTAGTTGATGTGCTGTCGGGAGATGACGCGCAGCACCCTGCCCTCGCCGCAGTTATATGCGGCCAGCACGGTGAGCCAATCGCCGAACATCGCGTGCAGCTCCTTTAAATAGGCAATGGCCGCCTGCGTGGATTTCAGGACATCCATGCGTTCATCCACCCATTCATCGCGGGTCAGGCCGTATTTATAGCCTGTAGACGGGATAAACTGCCACAGGCCCAGCGCTCTCGCGGGGGAATACGCGCCGACCTTGAATCCGCTTTCCACCAGCGGCAGCCAGAAGAGCTCCTCGGGGATGCCCGCTTTCTTAAGTTCGGAAACGATGAGCTCCCGGTACAGGCCGGAACGCATGTAGGAAGCCGTAAAGAATTCCCTTTCCGGGCCCTGGAAAGAGCGAATTTCCTTTTCCACGTCCGGATTCATGATGAGTTGAATCTCACTGGCCTTTCCGTTGGTGGGACCCCGTTTGGACGAGTAGACCGCCATGATGCGCTGGGAAATGAGGAGGCGCAGGTCGTCCTTCTGACGGGCGATCTCGACGTCGCCGTTCGTGTCCAAAAGCAGTGCGTAGGCTTTATCCAGCTCATTGAGCGTATTTTCGATATCGCCCTTCTTCCAGTAATCGTCCGCCACTTCCAGAATATCCAGCGCGTTTTCCATCAATGCCTGCTCTTCTTCAACATCCGCCGGTTCGTCTTTATCCGCCTGGCTTTGGTTCTCCTTGGCGGGTGGATGGACGGGAACACCCGTCTGGGATGCCTGTGTTGAAACGGCATGGGAATCCTGAAACAACTGGAACTGAGCGTCGGCCTTGTCCGCAAACGCGAAGGGAAGGCACGTCATCATGAGAAGGAAAGTCCATAAACCGCGGGACAAAGAAAATTTTTTATCATTCAGCATGCACCAGTCTCTCCCCTTGTATTTGGATGCCGGGCCGTTGGATTCGGCGCCGCGGATTTTGCGCGAGCTTTATAACACATTTCAACCATATCCCCAAATAATATCGACAATCGCAAATATTATCCCTTGTTTACCGGCGGCGTATTTCCGTCGGAGACTTTGCGATCCGAAGCCATCATCAGATAGGCCTGAATCAAATCATCGATGTCCCCGTCCAGCACTTTCTGGGCGTTGCCGATTTCCAGATTGGTGCGGTGGTCCTTGACCATCTTGTAGGGGTGCAGGACATAGGAGCGGATCTGGCTTCCCCAGGCAATGTCTTTTTTCTGCCGGTTCTCTTCATCGAGCTTTTCATTTTTCTGCTGAAGCTCCCTTTCGTAGAGCCGGGATTTCAGGTATTTCATAGCCATGGATTTATTCTTGTGCTGCGATCGTTCGTTCTGGCACTGGACGACAATGCCGGTCGGCAGATGGGTGATCCGAACGGCGGAATCCGTTTTATTGACGTGTTGCCCTCCCTTGCCGCCGGAACGGAAGGTGTCGATGCGCAGATCATCCTCCCGGATGTCGATCCGGATTTCGTCGTCGATTTCCGGATAAACAAACACGGACGCGAAGGACGTGTGGCGCCTGGCGCCCGCGTCAAAGGGCGAAATGCGCACCAGACGGTGGATCCCGATCTCCGCCTTGGCATATCCGTAGGCGTATTCGCCCTCCACCGTAAACGAAACGCTTTTCACGCCCGCTTCGTCTCCCGGCAGACAGTCAAGGACGGCGGTTTTGAAATTTCTTTTCTCGGCCCACCGCAGATACATGCGCAGCAGCATTTCCACCCAGTCCTGCGCTTCCGTGCCCCCTGCGCCCGCATGGATGGACATGATCGCATTCATCGGATCCTGTTCGCTGGAAAGCATCATTTTGAGTTCTTCTTCCCTGACCTCGCCCGAAAGGATCTGCAACTCGGCTTCCAGGTCCGGCAACAGCCCCTCGTCGTTTTCTTCAGAGGCCATCCGCCAGAGGTTTTCCTTCTCCCGGATGCGCCCGCTGAATCTTTTCCATTTTTCCAGGGATTCGGAGAGCTTGGTTTTTTTCCGCAGGATGGACTTGGCTTTCTCGGGGTCGTCCCAGAAATCCTTTTTGGCACACAAGATATCCAGGTCCTTGACCTGCAATTCCAGTTCGCCTACGTCAAAGACATTCTCCGATCGAGGCAATTCTTTTTTTCAGATCCAGAATGGTTTCCTGAAGGCTATCGACGGACATTTTTCCCCCTCCTTGTTAAGCGCCACGCCCCGGAAGCGGCGAGCCCGGCAAAGCAGACCCACACCAGCCAATCTCCCCAGGCGGCATAAACCGTCGGCGTTTGGATCAACGGCATTCTGCCGGCGATTTGATTTCTTTCGAACAATCCCGTCCGAGCCAGAATCCGGCCGGTCGGGTCCACCATCGCGGAAATGCCCGTATTGGCCGCCCGAACCAGGCAGAGCCTGGTCTCCACGGCCCGAAAAACGGACATGGAAAGATGCTGATAGGGAGCGGACGTCCGTCCAAACCAGGCATCGTTCGTGATATTCACCAGAAGATCAGCCCCGGCGTTTTTATACCGGCGGGCCGCTTCGGGCAGGATGCCCTCGTAGCAGATCATCACGCCGATTTTTCGTCCGTCCATGGACAGCGGGGTATAACCCTTCCCCGAGGTAAAATCGCCGATGCCGGACGCCAGGCTGCCGACAAAGGGAAACAGCTTTCTGAGCGGAACGTATTCCCCGTAGGGCACCAGATGCACTTTGTCATACTTTTCCTGTCTATCGCCCCCGGGGGAAAGCAGATAGGCGCTGTTGTAATACCTGGTTTCTGCGCGATCGCCGGCATAGCTCACCGATCCGAAAAGGAGCCAGCTTTTCGTTCGGGAGGGCAACCGCCTGACCCGGCCCTGCAGATCGCCCGGCTCCTGAAAGTTGAAAGGCACGGCGGTTTCGGGCCAGACCACCAGGCCACCGGGAACCTTCGTGCCGCGAAGCGACAACTCTTCGTAAATGCGAATCGTTTCGGCTTGAAAATTTTCGTTCCATTTGACGGATTGATCGATGTTGCCCTGAATCAGGGAAACGTCCATGCCCTCTGCAAGATTCACGCTGTTCCGGATCTGCCGAATGCGCATCGCGCCGTAGGCATAAACCCCGGACCACAGCAGAAACACGGCCATTGCGAGCGCAATCGCCTTTTTGGACCTCTGGGTGAGGAGGTTGAAAAGGGTGATGTTTAAAAGGACGATCAGAAAGGACAGGCCGTGCACACCCGTGATATCGGCCACCTGAATGAACCAGATATTGGAAAACTGGGAATATCCCAGATTCTCCCAGGGGAAGCCCGTGAACAGGCAGGACTTCAAATACTCCAGGCAAACCCACAGGACCGGCGCGGCCAGAACCAGGGGAACCCTGCCCCGAAAGTAAACCATCCCCGCGGCAAACAGGGCGAAATAAACGCTTAAATAGCCGGCCAGGAGGAGCGTGAGGATCACACCCAGATAAAAAGGGAGATAACCGTAGGTCACCACGACATGCGCAATCCAATACAGAAGACCGACATGGGCCGTGATGCCCGCCACCCATCCCAGAACGAGAGCCTTCGAGAGCGATGAAACATGGTTCAGGGCGATCAGCAAGGGAACCAGTGCAATCCAGGCGATGATGCCGACGCCGAATTTGGGAAAGGACAAAAAATACAGCAGGCCGCACAACAGCGCGAAAAAAAGACTGCTGCTTTGCGGCATCCCGCCGGGCTCATTCCGGTTGATGATTTTTTCGTTGATCTTCATGGATTGATTTCGGTTTTCCTGATTTTCACCCGCTTGATGCTTCGCTCGTCCGCGCTTTCGATGGTGATGTCCATTCCCTCGATTTGAAAGCTTTCACCCTGGTGGGGAATTCTGCGAATCGCGTATAAAATCAGACCGCCGATCGTTTCGTATCGGCCGCGGTCCAGCTGCATCGCCAGCAGCTCCTCGATTTTTTCGATTTCCGTGCGCCCGTCCGCGACGATGGAACCGTCGGCCATCCGGATCATGTCGTCGGAATCGGCATGCTCTTCATGTTCATCCCGAATGTCGCCGACAATTTCCTCCAGCAGATCTTCCAGTGTAACCAGACCGGCGGTTCCGCCGTATTCATCGATGACGATGGCGATGTGCTTGTTGTTGTTTTTCAGTTCGTAAAACAAGAGGTGTGCGTTTTTTGTCTCCGGAATATAGTAGGGGCGCGTCAGATGGGACAGGATTTCGGCGGCGCTCATCTGCGGCGACCAGGTTTTCATCAGGTCTTTGACATTCAGGATTCCGATAATATTGTCCACGGAGCCGCGATGGACGGGAATCCGCGTATAATGCGCCTCGACTATTTCCCTCATCATCTCTTGGGGCTCGTCTTCCGCGCTGATCGACACGATATCCGTCCGGGGAATCATGATCTCGCGGACCAGGGTGGACGAAAAATTAAGGACATTCTCGATCATTTTTCGGGAAGCGTCATCCAGAACACCGCTTTTGCGCGCTTGGTCCAGAACGGACAACAACTCCCGGCGAACCTTTTCGGGGCTGTTCCAGGACAAAAGATCCAAAATCTTTTTCACCATATGTTTGCCGTTCCCCTGTGCGCGATCCGTGCGGTTTTTCCTTGCGCAATAAACCATGCAACATCCATTCTGTCAATCATCCTTGTGGGGAAGCGCTTCGCGGCCGTACCGGCAAAGAAGAGCTTCTGAATGAAGAACAGTCCCGACATCATCCCCTTGTTCGTCAGGCCAGCGCTTTGCCTTCGGCTTCCTCCAGATTCGCAGTCTCCCGCGAAACCCTTGCCGTTCGACTGACTCTTCCCCTTGCCGGGTGAGTCGTGGACTTGCACCACCAAGTCTGTGCGCCCTGCCGGGCGCACCAAAAAAAAGGGAATCGCTTGAAAAAGCCGATTCCCTTTCAGATTTTCTGGCGGGGCCGATGGGACTTGAACCCACGCCCTCCGGCGTGACAGGCCG
>DAOTJI010000004.1:0-63365 GCA_035448625.1 Smithellaceae bacterium
GAATGCCGTTGCGGGTCTCCATCCTGCCGCAAAATCATAGGAAACTACAAAGATCTGCCAGATGAACTCAAAACAAAGTATGATAAGTACACACCGGACTGGATCAAGACTCTCTGAAGAGAATGCGGCCAATCCTTCACGGCATGCGGAGAAAGCGCCTAACCAGGCGTTGGAGCCGACTCGTTACACTCGCGTCTCAACTTACCGTTGTTTACTCACTTTTCGCGGCCAGCTCATAGAGTTTCCATCCCGGCACACCATCACAGGCAATATCAATATCACGGGCTACAGAAGGCGTTTTTGCCATGCTGCCGAAAAGAATGAGTCTTGTTGCGCCATAGGTTCTGGCCAGTTCAACAATTCTGTCAATTTTGGATGGGTCAATGGCCATGTATCTTTGCCTTTCTCAAATTTCATTTTCTGCATAATATCAAAATGTTAAATACCGTCAACCTATTGATCGTGGCACAAATCAATTGAAAAATCCGCAGTTCGATCGAAGCATGACTGCACGAAAGCATGTTCCGGTTTAACGGCGACCCTTAAGCCTTACTGGATGTCGGCCTCCGCCAGGCATGACGGAAAATATTTTCACCCTCCCTCAATCCCTCCCCTGATACCCTAAAGGGCACAAGAGGGAGGGAAGATCAATCAGGTAGAGCCTTTTTATATTCTTTAATCAATGCTTTTTGGGGAACGCCGACTTCGATGATGTCCCACGGCAGAAATTCATTTACATCCTTTTGACGATAAACGTAGAAGTCGGGATTGATGGTCACCTCTTTGAATGCCCGCACCCAGTTGCCGTTCAGACGGTGGACGACCGCTAGAATTTCCCCCACGCGCCGGTCCCCCAGGGACAAAAGCGCCTGCACGTAGGACCACTTCGGCACGTCGGCAATGACGTTGATCTGCTTGTCGGCGCGAAACGCGTGGGCGATCTTTTTCATTCTGCGCCCCACATCCTGAACATCCGCAAGCGGGCACCATTGGAGCGGAGTATGCGGTTTGGGGATGAATGGATTCATGCTGAGCGTGATGCGCCGGAATTTTCGTTTTCCTTTTGTGCGGGCCAGCGCCGTGTGCTGTATGGTTTTGGCCAGATCGATGACGGCGTCAATATCTTCATCCTTCTCCGTGGGCAGACCCACCATAAAATACAGTCGGAGATTCGCAATATCTCCGTCGATCAGGCACCGCGCGGCCTGCAAAATATCTTCCTCGGTGATGCCTTTGCGCAGCAGATCGCGCAGACGCTGGCTTCCCGCCTCCGGCGCGAGGGCGACCGTCTCGATGCCGCCGGCCTTGAGCAGCTCTACAATGCTTCCATCCATCTTGTCCAGACGCAGTGATCCTATGCCTACCTGCGCACCGCGATCAATAATATATTGGCAGATTTTCACCAGATCAGGATGATCGGAAACCGCCGTACCGATCAAGCCGATTTTATTTTTCGCTTTCAGGCCATGATCGATGGCCTGCGTAATTTTTTCATAGCTGCGGAAACGGGGCGGGGCATAAACGTGTCCCGCCGCGCAGAAACGGCAGAAATGCGGACAACCGCGGTTGACTTCCATCAGAAACATGTCCGCCATTTCCGAATCCGGCGTGCTGACGACTTCCGTCGTGGAAAAGGCATCCATGTTTTTCACGGGGGTCGTCCGGATTTTCTCGGGCAGATCTTCCGTGTGCGGGGACATGCCGCGGATTCTGCCGTCCGGAAAATAGCGAACCTCGTAAAGGGAAGGAACATACACCCCCGGTATTTTCTTCTGCAAAGACGCCAGCAGGGCTTCCCGGCCGATGCCGGACGGCAGGTCTTCGACCAGCATTCGTGCGAATCCGGGCAGCGTTTCCTCGGCTTCCCCGATCAGAAAGGCGTCGAAAAAATCCGCCAGGGGCTCCGGATTGAGCGTCAGCGCGATGCCGCCGCCGATCACCAGCGGTTGACCGTCCGCCCGGTCTTTCGCTTTCAGCGGAAGGCCTCCTGAATCCAGCATTTTCAGGATGGCGGGGTAATCGTTTTCAAAGGAAACGGAAAATGCCAGAACATCGAAATCGCGAAGGGGCTTTCGGCTTTCCAGACTGAAAAGTTCCACCGCGCCGGCGGCGTATTCGGCTCCGCCGCCGACGGGCAGAAACACTCTCTCACAAAGAAGGGAGGGGAGCTCATTGATGATTTTATAAACCGTCTGGAAGCCGAGGTTGGCCATGCCGATCCGATAGAGATTGGGATAGGCCAGGCAAACCGTGAGGCAGGTTCCCCAGACTTTTTTCACAGCGCCCCGCTCGCGAGCCAGCAGGGCATCGTTTTTTTTCTTCTGCTTCCAGTTCATGGACCGCTCAAGGCCTCCTTTGCGATCCAGACCGCACCCGGACAGCCGCGATGCCTTCCTAGTCCGCCTGCCGGCGCAGGAACGTGGGAATGTCAATGTCGACGTGTTCGTTTTCTTCGTTGACGCCCATCGTCACCACATTGGCCGGGTCTCCGGATTTGCTTCTGCGCATGAACGCCGGCGTCGACAGATCCTCCCTTCGGAAGCCGCCCAGATGCGTCACATTGGAGGGAGCCTGCTTCTTTTTGACATCCTCGAATCCGGTCGCGATCACCGTAATGCGGATCTCATCCTTCATGTTTTCGTCAATGACCGTGCCGAAGATGATATTGGCTTCCTCATGCGCTTCGGCCTGAATCAGCGAAGAGGCCTCATTCACTTCGTACAGGCTCATGTCGGGTCCGCCGGTGATGCTGAGCAGGATGCCCTGCGCGCCCTGGATGGTGTTGTCCTCCAAGAGCGGCGAAGAAATCGCCCGCTGCGCGGCTTCGACGGCGCGGTTTTCGCCGCTGGCCGTGCCGGTACCCATGAGCGCCATGCCCATGCCGCTCATGATGCTCTTGACGTCGGCAAAATCAAGATTGATCAGTCCCGGGACCAGGATCAGATCGGAAATGCCTTTGACGGCCTGATAAAGAATGTCATCGGCTTTTTTGAAGGCTTCGACCAGGGAAAGACCCCGACCGCCCAGACTCAGCAGCCTCTGGTTGGGAACCACAATCAGCGTGTCCACCACATCCCGCAGCTGCACGATGCCTTCCTCGGCCTGCGCGTTTCTTCTTTTGCCTTCAAACTGAAACGGCTTGGTGACCACGGCAACCGTCAGCGCGCCGCATTCCCGGGCCACGTCCGCAATCACCGGCGCCGCACCCGTGCCGGTCCCTCCGCCGAGGCCCGCCGTAATGAAGATCATGTCCGCCCCTTCCAGGTGCCGGCGGATTTCGTCGCGAGATTCCAGCGCCGCCTGTTTGCCGATTTCCGGATTCGAGCCCGCGCCCAGGCCCTTGGTCACTTCCGCCCCGATTTGGATCTTCACGGGCGCGCTTGACACTCCCAGCGCCTGGGCGTCCGTATTCGCGATGATAAAATCGACGCCGCGCAGCGTGTAGGAGATCATGGTATTGACGGCGTTGCTTCCGCCGCCGCCCGCGCCCACCACTTTGATCCTTGCCGAACTCTCGATGCATTCCTCCGTTAATTCAAACATGCACACCCCCTTCTTTGTTTAGAAAAATTCCAGAAACCATTTTTTGAGTGTCTTAAAATATTCGCCGAATACATTCCCCGTCTTCCCGTAGACGGAATCACCGGGAATGGCTTTGCTGCCGTAAACGATCAAACCGACGCCGACCGCAAAGGCCGGTGAGTTCGCCACATCGCTCAATCCGCCGACGCCGGTGGGATACCCCCGACGCACCGGCATGTCAAAGATCTGCTCCGCCATTTCGTTGATGCCGGGCAGAAGCGAAGAGCCGCCGGTCAGCACGATGCCCGCCGCCAGCAGGTCCTCATAGCCGGAGCGCACGATTTCCTTGAGGGCCATGTTCAGGATTTCATCCATGCGGGGCTCCACGATCCGGCCCAGAATCTGCCGTGAGACCATCCGGGCCTCCCGGCCGCCCACGCTGGGCACCTCAATGACGTCTTCCTTCGGAATCATCGACGTCATGGCGCAGCCGTGGTTCAGCTTGATTTTTTCCGCCTCGGCAAACGGCGTGCGCAGGCCCGTGGCGATGTCCGTAGTCAGAAAGTTGCCGCCCACCGGAAGCGTGGCCGTGTGTTTGATGCTTCCCTCCGCAAAGATGGCCATCCCCGTCGTCGCCCCGCCGATGTCGATCAGGGCAACGCCCAGATCCTTTTCATCGGGGCTGAGAATAGCCTCGCTGGCCGCCAGCTGCTCCAGCACGACATCTTCAATATCGAGGCCCACCCGGTTGACGGATTTGACCACGTTCTGAATCGAGGCGGCGGCGCCGGTCACGATATGCACCTTGGCTTCCAACCGCACGCCCGACATCCCCACCGGATCGCGGATGCCGTCCTGTCCGTCCACCACATAGCTCTGGGGCAGCGTGTGCAGAATTTCCCGGTCCACGGGAATGGCGATCGCCTTGGAGGCTTCCATCGCCCGCTGAAGGTCGTCCTCGCCGACTTCCCGGCCTTTTACGGCGACAATGCCCAGGGAGTTCTGTCCTTTGACGTGGCTGCCGGCGATTCCGACGTAGGCGGAATTGATGCGGCAGCCGGACATGTGTTCGGCGTCTTCCACGGCCTTTTTGATGGCTTCGACGGTGCTGTCGATGTTGACCACGCCTCCCTTGCGCAGCTCCTTGGCGGGGGTGATCCCCATGCCGATGATGTCGATGCCGGTCGGTTTTACCTCGCCGACAATCGCGATGGTTTTGGTCGTTCCAATATCGATTCCCACCAGAACATTGCTTTTTTTCGCCATAATCTCACCCTTCCCCGTCACCGCCTATATTCGGTACTGCGGTCCTTTCTTCTGCTCCTGGGCCTTTCCCGGTTCGTCCTTTCGCTGAACGGTCACTTTGGAAATGTCGGCCAGGTCCACGAACAAACGGCCGTTCTTCATCCCCCGCTTTTCCAGATCCGCCAGAACGACATCCAGCCGGCGCACCTTATCCGTAAAATGGTCCCGTCCCAGTTTCAGATGTAATCCCCGATCGGTCAGCACGGACAGGCCGAACACCTCGTCGATATGAATTTCGGAAATCGTCCCCAGCGACGCGTACGAATCGCCGGACAGGGTCCCCAGCAGTTTCAGCGCCTCGGCCAGAAGAGGAGACGGTGTTTTCCCGAGGTTCACGCCGGTCAGAATCGCCAGATCGACATCGTCCGTGCGGCTTAATTTTTTAAAGACAACGCCCTCCGCATCCATCAGGTAAAAATTCCCCGTCTGCTTGACCAGAGCAATCGGCGTCCGTTCGCGTACATCCAGCACCAGCCGGCCCGGCAGTTCCCGGCCGACGTAAATTCTTTTGACCCAGGGATTGACGGCGATCCGCCGCGCCACGGCGTCGGTGTTGACCGCCAGAAGATTGCAGCGGGGCTGAATTTTCGCCAGCTCCAGGATGTCCTTTTCAGTCAGTTCCTTCACCCCGCGCACGGATATTTCCTTGAGCTCCAGACCGGGGGCACTGAGCAGCACGCTGTAAAGATAAACCAGCAGGGCGCTTGCGACCGCGGCCAGCGCCAGCAGGGCCAGCGCCCCCAGCGATTCGTTCAACGCCCCGATCAGACGCCGTCGCAGACGGTTTTTTCTGGCTTCCAGACTGACTTTGATCTTTGGACTCACGATTCTTCTCCGATGACGACGATTTCCGTTTCCATCAAAAGGCCTCTTTCCTTTTGAACCGTTTCCTGCACCAGCCGGATCAACTTCACCATGTCGGACGCCGTGCCCTGCCCTTTGTTGATCATGAAGTTGGCATGTTTCTTCGAAATCTGCACGTCGCCCAGCCGACGGCCCTTCAGACCCAGCTCCTCGATCAGCCGGCCCGCCGGCATGCCCGGAAAATTTTTAAAAACCGACCCGGCGCTGGGATACTGCAGGGGATGTTTCTCCTGGCGCCACTTCATGATTTGAGCCATCCGCTCCCGGATCTGCGCCGGATGGCCTTTGGACAGGACGAATCGCGCGCCGCAGAGAACGACATTTTCGGGCAGATTGGACTTGCGGTAGGCAAAGGCGATCTCCTCCCGCCGCAGGGTTTTCCTCTTCCCCCCGCCGTCGATCAAGTCCGCACAAACCAGCACGTCCTTGATTTCGGATCCGAACGCGCCGGCGTTCATCCAGACCGCCCCGCCGACGCTGCCGGGAATCCCCGTGCAAAACTCCAGACCCGTCAGCTCATGCTCGGCGGCCAGCCCGACAATCCGGCCCAGCGCCGCGCCCGCCTGTGCTTCGATCCGGAACCGCCCGTCTTCCGCGGGCGTAAACACGGCCCTGTCCAGGGCGCGCAGCGAGATCAGGACGCCGCGGTATCCGCCGTCGCGCACGAGGATATTGGTGAGATTCCCGACCGGCAAGAATGGAATCCGCCGCTCCTGCAGCCTGCGCACCGCTTCTTCGAGCTGCGCTTCGCTTTCGGGCATCACCAGCGCGTCCGCCCGGCCGCCGAGTTTCAGCGACGCGTGGCGTGACATCGGCTCATCGAACCACACCCGGCCGACGTTTGCGCCCTCGAACGCCCCTGCGATGTTCGAATCACCGGTCATGGATGGAGAGCCTCCTCGTTGAGGCGCTCGAGAAACGCCTCGCCGATTTTATACACACTGCCCGCCCCCAGCGTCAGGACGGTGTCTCCGGGTCTGGCGTTGGCCAGCAGAAACTCCACGGTAGACTGCGGCTGGGCGATGTATTCCACGCAGGGATGGCCGCCTTCCTTGATCGCCACCCACAGCGCCGCGGAGTGGACGCCGGGAATCGGCGCCTCCGACGCCGGATAAATATCGTTGAGCACCAGCACGTCCGCGTCGCCGAACGCCCTGGTAAATTCATCAAACAGCGCCTTGGTCCGCGTGTAGCGGTGCGGCTGAAACACCACGATGAGCCGGCCCTTCTTCGTCTGGCGCACCGCCGCCAGCGTGGCCATAATTTCCGTCGGGTGATGGCCGTAATCGTCCATCACGGTAATCGAACCGGCCTCCCCCTTGACTTCGAGCCGCCGCTGTACGCCGGAGAAAGCCAGCAGTCCCTTGCGGAGGACCTGCATATCCAGGTCCAGTTCGCGCCCCACAGCAATGGCGGCCATGGAGTTGTAGACATTGAAGAGTCCCGGCACGACCAGTTCGACGTCGCCCAGATTCTCCCCCCGGTAAGACAGGGCATATCGGGTTTTGGCGCCCGAGTGCCGCACGCCGCGGGCCGTGTAATCGGCCGGATGCGTGATGCCGTAAGTGATCATACGGCGCTTGACCGAGCGGGCAATGGCGCGCACATGCTCATTGTCGCTGCACATCACCGTGCAGCCGTAAAAGGGCACCATGTTGGCAAATTTCAAAAAGGCGTCCTTGATTTCCTCGATGCCCGGATAATAGTCCAGATGCTCGCGGTCAATATTGGTGATGACGGCGATGGTGGGCGACAGCTTGAGAAACGACCCGTCGCTCTCGTCCGCCTCCGCGACGAGAATGTCTCCGCCGCCCAGACGGGCGTTCGATCCGATGCTGGCCAGCTTGCCGCCGATCACCATCGTAGGATCCAGGCCGCCCTCCGCCAGAAGAGTGGAGACCATCGAGGTGGTCGTGGTCTTGCCGTGACTTCCGGAAACGGCCACGGAAAATTTCATTTTAAGGAGCTCCGCCAGCATTTCCGCCCGGGGGATGACCGGAATATTCTTGCGATGCGCCTCCAGCACTTCCGGGTTGTCCGGCTTCACCGCGGTGGAGGTGACCACCACGTCCGCACTCCCGATGTTTTCCGCCGCATGCCCGACGGCAACGGCCGCGCCCAGACGCTGCAGGCGCCTGGTCGTGTCGGTGGACTGGACGTCCGATCCGCTGACGCCGTATCCGAGATTCAGCAGCACCTCGGCAATCCCGCTCATTCCGATGCCGCCGATGCCGACAAAGTGAATGCGCTTGACTTTCCGTTGCATGAATCCGGTTTCCTGGTCTTTGCTCATTTTCCTCTTACCTGTTTTTGTTTTTTCCCGCCGCCAGCCGAAGGCAGACATCGACGATTTCCGCGGCGGCGCCGGGCCTGCCCAGCGCTTTGGATTTTTTTTCCATGGTCTGTAACCTTTCGCCGTCTTTCAGCAAGGTCTCCACAAGCGAATACAGGGCCTCCGCGGAGAGCTCGCTCTCCCGGATCATAACGGAGGCGCCGGCCCGAACCATCGCCTGCGCGTTTTCGGTCTGATGGTCGTTGGCCGCGTAGGGAAAGGGGATCAGCACGGACGCTTTTCCCGCCGCCGTGATTTCCGCCAGCGACGTCGCACCGGCCCGGCAGATGATCAGGTCGGACGCCGCATAGACCGATGCCATGTCGACGATGAACGATTGAACCTCGGCCTCCACGCCGGCCTGTGTGTAGGCCTGCCGGACCGCCGCCAGGTCACGCTCGCCGGTCTGGTGGACCACCCGAATCCGGTCCGGAATCCTTTTGAGCATCGGCAGCATGGCCACGACCGTTCGGTTGATGGCCGCCGCCCCCTGCGAACCGCCGAAAATCAGAAGTTGACGGAAGGCGCTCGTCTTTGGCGCTTCGTTCAGGCGCGCGGCAAACGCCGCGCGGACGGGATTGCCCGTAACGCGGACTTTCCGGACGTCGAATCTTTCTTTGCTTTGCGCATAGGTCAGAAAGATTTGATCGACGAATTTTCCCAGGATACGGTTGGTGATCCCCGCCAGTGCGTTCTGCTCCGCGATAGCGGTCGGAATGCCCATCAGGCGGGCCGTCAGAACGGCGGGGCCTGAGGCATATCCGCCGACGCCCAGGACGGCATCGGGCCGGAAGTCCGCGAGAATCCTCCCGGACTCGATCATGCTCTTCGGGATCGCGTAAACGCTTCTGATCAAAGTCCTCCAACCCTTCCCTTTCAGCCCTTCCACATCAATCAGCTTCAGTTCGTATCCCATCTTCTTCAGAAGACGGTGTTCAATCCCCCTCCGGGTTCCGATAAAGATCACCCGGTTATGAGGATCGCGCTTCAGGAACTCTTCCGCGACGGCAATGCCGGGAAACAAATGACCGCCCGTTCCTCCTCCCGCGATGGCTATCCTCACCGGTTTTCCCCCGTCTGCACGTGCGCGACGCGCGTGTGTCCCCCTGCGCCGTTTACGTCCTCTGCGTGGAGATGTTCAGTAAAATCCCCACCGTTATCATGCTCATCACAAACGAAGAGCCGCCGTAGCTTAAGAAAGGAAGCGCCAGCCCCTTCAAGGGGATGAGCCCCATCACCCCCGCGATGTTGATGAACGCCTGCAGCGCAATCAGCATCGTCAGCCCGGCGGCGAGCAGCGTGCCGAAGAGATTTGGCGCCCGAAAAGCGATCATGAAACCCCGCAGCACAAAGAAAATGAACAGGACAAGGATGAGGGCCACGCCGATAAAGCCGCTTTCCTCCGCGATCACCGCCAGGATGAAGTCCGTATGCGGCTCCGGCAGATAAAACAGCTTCTGCATGCCGTCGCCGATGCCCTGCCCCGTCACGCCGCCCGATCCGAAGGAAATCAGCGACTGGATAAGCTGGAAGCCCGTGTTGTCCGCGTCTTTCCACGGATCGAGAAACGCCGTCAGCCGTGCCATCCGGTATCCCTTGCTCATGATCAGCCAGACGCCCACGGGAATAAAAGCCGCACCCAGAAACATCAGGTGGGTGATCCGGGAACCGGCCAGCGACAGCATCAACAGCAGAATCGACATGATGATGACGACCGTGCCGAAATCCGGTTGAAGAATGATCAGCCCCATGACCACGGCCGTCACCGAAAGGGGAATCAGAACGCCCCGGCTGAATTTCTTCAAATGGTGCACCTTCCGCGTCAGCAGATGCGCCAGGAAAAGCACCATGGCCACTTTGACCAGTTCGGTCACCTGAAAGGAAAACACGACCAGGTTGAGCCAGCGCGTCGCGCCGCCGCGCTTCACGCCGACATGCGGAATCAACAGCAGCCCGAGCAGGATCACGGAGACGATCACGCCGGGATACGCCGCTTTCTTCAGCTGCTCGTAAGGAATCCGGGTCATGACGATCATCATCACCAGGCCGGCAAACACAAAAAACAAATGCTTCTTGAGAAAAAATTGCCCGTCTTTGAATTTTTCCATCGCCAGAATGGAGCTCGACGAATAAATCATCGCCGTGCCCACGGTCACCAGAATCAAGGTGACCATCAAAAGAATGACATCCGGCGTGTTGGCTTCTTTCCCGACATTGTCCATTCACAGACTCCCGACCACTTCCTTGAAATGATTCCCCCGCTCCCGGTAATCGGCAAATGCGTCAAAGCTTGCGCATCCCGGCGACAGGAGCACAATGTCTCCGGGGGCGGCGTCCCGGTAAGCCCGGAGGACGGCTTCTCTCAGCGTCGCTTCCTTCGCGATCGGCGTCGTTTTGCCCAGCTGCGGCTCAATCCGGTCGCGCGCTTCGCCGAACAGGACGACCTGTTTGGTTTTGGCACCCAAGAGCGGCTTGAGCGCCTCGAAATTTCCGTCCTTGTCCCGTCCGCCCAAGAGCAGAATCACCGGCGATGAAAAGGTCTTAAGCGCCCGCACGACGGCGTCGACATTGGTCCCCTTGGAGTCGTCATAAAAGGCAACCGCGTGCTTTTCTCCGGCAAATTCAATCCGGTGCGGCAGGCCCCGAAACGCCGATACCGCCGCCACGATGCTCTCCATCGAACAGCCGCAGAAGCGGGCCACCGCCACGGCCGCCATGACATTCTCCACGTTGTGCAGACCGGGAAGGTGGATCATGCCGAGCGGATATCGCTCCTCGAGTCCGCCCGGCCGTCGGTACGCCACGACGTCGTCCTCCAGGGAAAGCCCCGCCCCAAGCGGGCGGACGGAGCTGAACCGGACCACCGCGGCCCGCATCGCCCGATCCAAACCTTCCTGATAAGGATCTTCGGCGTTCAGAACCGCCAGATCGTTTTCGCGCTGGTTTTCAAAAATTCTTCCTTTGATGCGGCGGTACTCTTCGAAGGTTCCGTGGTAGTTGACGTGATCGCAGGTAATGTTGAGCAGAATCGCGGCCTGCGGGCGAAACGTTTCGACCCACTGAAGCTGGAAGCTGCTGATTTCGGCGACGATGAAATCGTCCGTCTGCGCGGTGGCGGCGTATTCGATCAGGGGATTCCCGATGTTGCCGCCGACGAATACTTTTTTCCCGGCGCGCGACAGAATCTCGCCCAGCAGCGTGGTGGTGGTGGTTTTCCCGTTGGTGCCCGTCACGGCGAGGATCGGCACGCGGATGAACCGGTAGGCGAGCTCGATCTCGCTCAAGATCGGAATCTTCTTTTGGTGCGCCGCCGTCAGAATCGGATGGCGGGGGGGAATCCCCGGAGACGGCACCACCAGGTCCACGCCGTCCAGAGACGTCTCGTCATAGCGTCCGACGGCAAGCCACGGCCCGGCTTCAAACTGAGCACCCCAATGATCCTGAGGCTTCTCGTCGACCGCCACAACATCGGCTCCGCTCGCGCCCAGAAACAAGGCGACGGCCTTCCCCGTTTTTCCCATGCCGATCACGGCTATTTTCTTGCCCGCCAGTTGCATGCTTCCTCTACCGCAATTTCAGGGTGCTGATCGCCACCAGCGCCAGCAGAATCGAAATGATCCAAAACCGGACGATGACCTTCGATTCCGCCCAGCCCTTGAGTTCAAAATGATGATGAATCGGCGCCATCCGGAAAATCCTTTTCCCGCCCGTCAGCTTGAAATACCCGACCTGGAAAATGACGGAAAATGTCTCCATCACGAAAACCCCGCCGACAATCGCCAGCAGAATTTCCTGCTTGGTGATGAGCGCCACGGTCCCCAGCGCGCCGCCCATGGACAGGGATCCGACATCCCCCATAAAAATTTCCGCCGGGTGGGCGTTAAACCACAGAAAGCCCAGCGCCGCACCCATGAACGCTCCGCAGAACACCGACAACTCGCCCGCGCCGGGCACATAGGGAATCTGCAGATAATGCGCGACCTTGATGTTGCCGGCGAAATAGGCAAACAGCAGATACGTCGCGAAGCAGATGCCCGCGGGCCCGGTGGCCAGGCCGTCGAGGCCGTCCGTCAGATTCACGGCGTTGGCCGCACCCACGATGATGAAAACGCAAAGCAGGACGTAGCCCCAGCCCAGATTGGGCAAAACCGTCTTGAAAAACGGAATCGTCACCTGCGAACTGAATCCCGGTTTGAAGTACAACACGACGCCGACAAACAGGGCGATGACGATTTCCCCGGCGAGCCTCGTTTTCCCGGACAGACCCCGGGAGTTTTTGCCGGCCAGTTTCCGGTAATCATCCAGGAAACCGATCAGGCCGAAACCGACGGTGACCAGCAGCACAAGCCAGATATACACCACGGAAAGGTTCGCCCACAGCATTGTGGCGACGGTCACCGCCATGATGATCAGCATGCCGCCCATCGTCGGCGTGCCCTTCTTCACCAGGTGGGTTTTGGGCCCGTCCTCCCGGATCTGCTGATCGATCTGCAATCTCTGCAGTCTTTCGATAAACCACTTCCCCAGGAGCAGACAGATCAACAGAGCCGTGATGGAGGCGAAGATGGTCCTGAACGTGATGTACCGGAACACGTTGAAGGATGAAAACACCGTGTGCAGAGGATATAAAAATTCGTAAATCATTTTTTTCTCCCGCCTTACAGGGCCGTGGGGTCCTCGGCCTTTTCAACGCCGATTTCTTCGCCCAGCCTCGCCGCCAGCCGTTCCATCTTCATCCGCCGTGATCCTTTTACCAGAACCCAGTCTCCTTTGCGCAGCTTCTTCTTCAAAAAAGCCACGGCTTCCTCATCCTCCTGCAACATCCGAATCCGTTCTTCGGCCAGCCCGCCCTCCAGCGCGCCCGCGGCCGTCGCGCGCGCGAAATCCCCCTGAAGAAAGACCGCCGCCACGCCGATCGTCGCCAAAAGCAGGCCGATCTTGCGGTGCATCTCCTGCGCGGCGTCGCCCAGTTCCAGCATGTCGCCCAGCAGTACAAAAGCACTGTGCGAATTCGCCAGGTCCTTGAGCGTCAGCAGGGCCTCCCGCACCGACGCGGGATTGGCATTGTAGGCGTCATTGATCAGGTAGGCGCCGTTTTGCAGACGCAGGATCTCCATGCGTCCGGCGACCGGATGAAACATCGACAAACCCCGCCGGATCGACTCGGCACTGACGCCGCAGGCCAATGCCCCGGCGGCGGCGGCCATGGCGTTGTATATGTTGTGAATGCCCGCGACCTTCATGTCCACCTTGTGCGCCTTCCCGTTCATCAGAAGCTGAAAGCTCACCCCCCGGGCGCCGTTTTTGCGAATGTCGTTCACGCCGACATCGGCGCCGGCGCTCATGCTGAAGGTCACGCGCTTTCCGTTCCAGCGGTCGGCCGCTTCGCGCACCGCCCCGTCGTCCAGATTCACGACGGCGACGCCGGCCGGATTCATGTGCAGCCACAAATCGCCCTTTTCCTCCCGCACGGTTTCCACCGAGCCGAATCCCGCCAGATGCGCGGGTCCGACGTTCGTGATGAGGCCGATGTCGGGGGCGGCGATCTCCGTCAGCCTTTTGATTTCGCCTCGCGTGTTGGTTCCCATTTCAAGAACGGCCGCGTCGTGCCGGTCCGTCATCCGGAAAAGCGTCTGCGGAAGACCGATCAGGTTGTTCAGGTTCCCCTCCGTCTGGAGAACCGTTTTCTCCTGCCGCAGAATCGAAAAAAGCATTTCACGGGTGGTGGTCTTTCCCGACGACCCGGTCAGCGCGATGACGGGAATGGAAAAACGCCGGCGGTGCGCATGGGCCAGGTCTCCCAGCGCCCGGAGCGTGTCCGCCGTTTCTATGACCGCGACCCGGCGGGGCAGCGATTCCGAATTGATTCTGCCCGCGTCGGCCACCAGGACGCATTGGGCTCCTTCTTCAACGGCCCGGGGAACGAAGGCGTGTCCGTCAAAGTTTTCCCCGGCAAGAGCGACAAACAGATTGCCCGGACGGATCTGTCTGGAATCGGTGGAAACGCCGTAAACGGCTTGATCACGTTCCCCCGCCGCCAGGCGACCGCCCGTCGCTTCCAGCACCTCGGCCAGCGAAAACGCAGGCGACATCCAGGCCGGCCATTTCAACCGCAAGGCACGCGCGGCGGCCAGCCGGTCGTCAAACGGGACTTTTTTCGTTCCCAGGATCTGATAATCTTCATGGCCCTTTCCGGCAATCAGAACGATATCCTGCGGCAGGGCGATTCCGACGGCGGCTTCGATCGCGGCCCTCCGGTCGGCCAGCACCGCGTAGGCATGTGCGGCGGCGTCCCACTCCAGGCGGTCCGGCGGCACCTTCTGAATGCTGGCCCCGTCGATCCCCGCTTCAATTTCACGAATGATGTCCAGCGGATCTTCCTTCCTGGGATTGTCGGACGTGACAATCGTCAGGTCGCTCCATGCCGTCGCGATCCCTCCCATCACCGGCCTTTTGGCGCGGTCGCGGTTGCCGCCGCATCCGAAAACCGTTAGGATTCTTTTTTCCTTCAACCCGTGCAGACTTCGGAGCACCTGTTCCAGGGCGTCCGGCTTGTGGGCATAGTCGACAAAAACATGAACACCGCCCGAAGGGACGACCCTTTCCAGGCGGCCGGGAACAAACGAAAGATTCCGTACGCCTTCCGCAATGGCCCGGGGTCCCGCCCCCAGAACCGACGCGGCGGCGGCGGCGGCCAGAATGTTGGACAGGTTGAATGCGCCGATCAGCGCGGAGGTCACCGGAATTCTCTCCCCATCCAGAAGAAGGTCCGCCTGAATGCCGCCCAGGGTGACGACCGGATTCTGCGCCCTCACGCCACCGTCCTGCTCGAGGCTGTAAGAAAGAGCCGGAACCGAAATTTCGCAAAGCAGCTGCCTCCCCCGGGGATCGTCCGCGTTGATCACGGCTTTTCGCGGAAGGTTTTTTTGACTTTGCGAAAGCAGTTCGGCAAACAATCTCTTTTTCGCCCGGTAATACGCTTCCATGTCCCGATGGTAATCCAGGTGCTCCGGACTGAGATTGGTAAAAACGGCCAGATCAAAATCGCAGTCGTCGACCCGCTTCAGGTCCAGCGCGTGCGACGAAACCTCGGCAATCACATGCGTGACCCCTGCGCCGGCCATCTCGCTCAGGATTCTCTGCATGTCGAAGGACTCCGGCGTCGTGTTCGGAGCGGGAAACTGCCTGCCGCCGTATCGGTAATTGATGGTTCCCAGAACGCCGCAGGAAAAGCCGGCGGCCGTCAGGACGGATTCCAGCAGGTAGGAGACGGTGGTCTTCCCGCTGGTTCCCGTGATGCCGATCAGCGTCAGGCGGGAGGACGGATCCCCGAAATAATTTTTTGCAAGCATCCCCAGCGCGCGGCGGCTGTCGGGCACCTGAATGGCCTTTACCCCCTCGGGAACCACGATGTCTTTCTGATGAACGATGAAACGCGCGCCCCGCTCGATGGCCCGGTTGATAAATTGGTGACCGTCAAAGGCAAGGCCCGGAATCGCCACAAAAAGCGACCCCGGGCCGCACGCGTCTGCGACATAGCAAACCGATGAAACATCGCCTTTCGGATCCGTTTCCGTTTGAAGTGTCCGGACTCCCTGCAGTAATCGACGAAGTTGCATCATCCCTCAGTTTTTCATCTCAAAAACCACTTTGCACAGGCGCTCCTCGCCCAGGTCCGAACCGGGCGCGGGGAACTGCTGCGTCGCCCAGCCGTTTCCGGATACCCGCAGCTCTATCGACCGGGACCTCGCCATTTTCAACGCCTCGCGAATGGTCAGGCCTTTGAAATCCGGCACGCGGGATTCGTCATCGATCCCGTTTTCAGCGACCGTCACGTCTTTCACCAGAGGCGCCGGGGCCGAAACCAGCTGCAGGCCCTTGACGGGCTGGGGTTCAAACGCGGGCGTTTCCCGAATATTCGTCTTGAAACAGTTGAGAATCTGCTCGCCGATGTTTTTGAACACCGGCGCGGCGGCCACGCCGCCCCACTTGTCGCGTTGCGGTTCATCCAGCATCACCAGAATTGCCACTTGCGGATTATCCGAGGGGAAAAATCCGATAAAGGACGTCCGCACCTTCTCGGAGGAATAGACGCCGCGCGCAAAATCAAATTTCTGCGCGGTTCCGGTTTTCCCGGCCACGGGGACATTGACGATGTGGGCTCTCTTGCCCGTGCCGTCCTCGGCCCCCACCACGTCGGTCAGCATGACAGCCATGCGTCTGGCCGTTTCGGGAGAAATCACGCGGCGCACGGCTTCGGGGGCGAACATCTTGACGGGCTGGTTGTTCTTGTCGGTGAACCCCCGCACGATATAAGGTTTCATGAGAACGCCTCCGTTGGCAATTGCGGACAGTGCCGTGACGAGCTGAATGGCGGTGACCGAAATGCCCTGACCGAAGCCGATGTTGGTCGTATCCACGCGGGTCCAGCTTTTGACGGGACGCAAAACGCCCGCCGCCTCGCCGGAAAGGTCGATTCCCGTCCGGGAGCCGAATCCGAATTTTGTAATGTAGGCATAAAACTTTTCCCGGCCGAGCTTTTCCGCGATTTTGGCGGAGCCGATATTGCTGGAGTACTTGATGATTTCCCGTACGGTCAGATAACCGTGCTTTTTGTGGTTGGCTTCCCGGATCACCCGGTTGGCGACCTGATAATGCCCGTTTTCGCAGTAAAAGCGGTCCGATTCCCGGACGACTTTTTCTTCCAGGGCGGCGGCGACCAGAAAGGGCTTGAAGGTGGACCCGGGATCGAAGGAATCGGCGATGGCGCGGTTCCGCCAGGCCTCCGACGTCAGCCCATTGACGTTGTTGGGATTGAATGCTTTTTCATTGGCCATCGCCAGAATCTCTCCCGTTTTCGGATCCATGACGATCGCGACGCCGCCTTTCGCCCCTTTCTCCAGCACGGCTTCCTTCAAGTGCGTTTCCACCAGATACTGGATCCGGCTGTCAACGGTCAGCACCAGATTGGTGCTTCCCTTTTTTTCGGAAGGATCCTGTTCGACGTGCACAAAGAGCTTTTTCCCCTTGGCGTCCCTGGCCCAGGTCAGTTTTTCCGGCGTTCCTTTCAAATACCGGTCGTATTTCCTTTCCAGCCCTTCCAGGCCCTCGGCGTCAAAACCGGAAAACCCGATCAAATGCGCCGCCAACGGCCCATTCGGATAAAAACGCTTCGGTTCCTTGATCAGAAAAATTCCCTCCAGGTTCGCGGCTTCCACCATCAGCGCCTGCTGGGAAGAAATTTTTCGGGCCAGCCAGCAGAAGCTCTTCGGCTCCGAAATCTTCTTCAGTACGGCCGATGAATCCATTTTCAGGAGGGGAGCGATTTCCCGCGACACTTTCGCCGGATCACTGATCCGGGTCGGATCCGCGCACACGGACTCCGCCATCACCGACATGGCCAGCTTTTCGCCGTTGCGGTCATAAATCATGCCTCTTTCGGCATGAATGGAAAGCGTGGTCATGTGCTGGCGGTCGGCCAGTCTTTTCAATTTCTCGCCGGACAGGACCTGGAGCTGGAAAGCGCGGGACAGTAACGCGATGAACAGAATCAAAAAAATCGCCAAAATGCTGGCCAGCCGGAATTTCAGCCATTTTTTTGAGTCTGCCGCCATGGTCACTTCCCTGTCTGCTTTAAAACAATCACCTGCGCAGCCGTGGGATAGGTCATCTGCAGCTGCGTGCGGGCAATGTCTTCGATTCTCTGCGGCGACTTGAGCATCGCCAGTTCCAGCTTCAATTTTTTCTGATCTTCCATCAGTTGCTCTTTGGTATGCAGGGCCGCGGCGACGTCATATTCCATTTGGGTCATCCGGATGTGCGATCCGACGTAAATCACTGCGACAAACATCATGACCAGCGCCACGACGATGAAGGCCGGATACTTCACGCCGAACGAAGCGGCGTCGGTTTCTTTCAGCAGCCGTCCCTGTGCCAGCGTCTGGGTTCCTGCCGTCTGCGCCATTTTAAATCCTTTCTGCCACGCGTAGTTTAGCGCTGCGGGCCCGCGGATTTCTCCGGATCTCCTCCGGAGACGGCGTCACTGCCTTGCGGGTTAAAACTTTCACGACGGCCTGCCGGTTACACACGCAGCGCGGAATGTCTTTGGGACATACACAGGACGCCGCCAGGTCAAGGAAGGTATGCTTGACCATCCGGTCTTCCAGGGAATGGAATGAAATCACCCCCAGACGACCGCCGGCCGAAAGAGCCGCGACGGCGGCGTGAATGCCTGAAGCCAAAGCGTCCAGCTCGCGGTTGACGGCGATCCGGATCGCCTGAAAGGTTCTGGTGGCGGGATGAATTTTCTGACGTTTCATGCTCTGCGGCATCACCTGCACGATCAACTGCGCCAGTTCCGCCGTGGTTTCGATCGGCGAAACCTGCCTCCTTTGGACGATTGCCCTGGCGATTCTCCCGGCCATCTTTTCTTCCCCGTACAACCGGATCACTTTTTCCAGCTCGGACGGCGTGAAACCGTTGACAATATCGTAGGCGCGAATTTTGGCATCCCGGTCCATTCGCATATCCAGCGGCGCCGGCCGGCTGAAACTGAACCCTCTGTGCGCCGCATCCAGTTGATGAGAGGAAACCCCCAGATCCAAAATCACGCCGTCCACTTTTTCAATGTTGAGCCCTTCCAGCACCCTGGCCAGATCGGCAAAATTCCCCCTGACGAGTGTGACGCGCGATTGAAAGGAATCCAGCCTCTGCCGTGCGGCCGAGATCGCTTCCGCATCGCGATCGATCCCGATCAGGCGCGCCCCGGTGTTCTCCAGGATCGCATGGGCGTGTCCCCCCCCACCAATGGTGCCGTCCACGTAAACCCCGGTTTCCCTTATTGCCAGCCAGGACAGCACTTCCTCGCGCATTACCGGTTCATGGACAAAACCGGTCGCCATGGTCATATCCCCAGGCTTTCGGCGATCTCGTTATCCTTGTCTATTTTTTCGCCGGCTTCTTTGTTTCTTTCTTCAAATTTTTCCTTGGGCCAGATTTCAATGTTTTTCAACATTCCCACCAGAACGATTTCTTTTTCCAGTCCGGCATATTCCCGCAGCGCCGGTGGAATCAGCACACGTCCCTGACCGTCCAGAGCGCAGTCCACCGCTCCGGACATAAAGAATCTTTGAAAATCACGAATTTTTTTGTCCAGAATGCGTCTCTTCAATACTTCTTCTTCGATGAGCAGCCATTCCGCGTAGGGGAACACGATTAAATACCCGTCCCAGTTCGTTATGACCATTTTGTTGTCATAATGCTCGGCAAAGGTTTCACGGAACCTGGACGGGAAAATAATCCTTCCCTTTTCGTCGATCGTGTGATGATAATGCCCACGAAATACAGACATTACACCTCCCCCTCCACAATAAACCACTTTACTCCACGTGGCCAACTATAAAGAGGGAAAATCGCTTTGTCAAGAAAAAAGTAAATCTTTTTTGATTATCGAATAAGTTAATATCACTGGGAAAACGGGGAAAGCGCGCCGGTGGAGTCAGCCGGTTTGCAAAATCAGACGCACAGCACCGCCTAGACCGGCGAAAATCAAAAACGTTGTCTTAACAATAGATCAATGATATTAGATAGATAAAAATCTGTTTTGACTACCGGACCGCTTCGTCCGTTTTCTCTTCGCGTTTCATCAAGTTGCGAAAACGGATTGTTGCGTCATGATGGGCGATGAGTGACGAGGAAAAGAAGTGGGTTCCGTCCCCTTTGGAAACAAAATAGAGGTAATTCACGTCCGCAGGATGAAGAACCGCCTGAAAAGAATCCAGCCCGGGGCTCGCTATGGGCCCGGGCGGCAGACCGCGAATCCGGTAGGTATTGTAAGGAGATTCACGCTTATAGTGGGCTCTCGTCACTTTTCCCGTAAAATTCTTGAGGTCGTAAACGGCCGTGGGATCGCACTGGAGCGGCATCCCCTTTTTCAAACGATTGTAGAAAACGGCCGCAATCAGAGGCTTTTCCGCGGCATATCCGGATTCCTTGCCCACCAACGACGCAAAGGTCACGAATTGATTTACATTCAATCCTTTTTGGGCGGCCTGACGGATCATTTCCGCAGAGACCCTGGCCTGAAAACGTTCCACCATCATGCGCATGATTTGGCGGGTAGTCATGGACCGGTCCAGAAAATACGTGTCGGGGAAAAGATATCCTTCCATCGAGGAACTCTGGATGCCCAGAGATGACAAAAATTCCCTGTTTTGCGCCAGTTCAAAAAAGTCCTTTTCGTTGATCAATTTGTATTCCATGAGACGCGAGGCGACCTGCGGAAGCGAACTGTCTTCAAAAACGGTGACGCGATATTTTTTGATGTCTCCATGAAGAAGCTTGTCCGCAAGCATGGAAGGAGAAAGGTTCGCGGCAAATTCATACTCCCCGGCACGCACCGACCGGGCTCCTCCTTTTACGGTGACCAATACATGAAACAGAAACCGGTTCCGGACCAGGCCCGCGTCGTGGAGAATGTTGATGACCCGAATCAGGCTGGAGCCCGTAGGAATGTCCACCACAATGCTTTTATCTTTCGCCGAATCCAAAGGCGTCACGGCATAGATGAACAACAGCGCGCCCAACACGACGACCACGATCGCGGGCAGGGACAAAAGGTAAAACAGCGCTTTTCTTGTCTTGGATTTCACGGCTCATCCCCTGGCGCCAAAACGGCAAGTCCGGCCGGGCTCAGCCCGGTTCGCGCCTTCCGGCGTCGTCCAGATAATCCTGCAGAATCAGACATGCCGCCAGTTGATCGACCTTATCTTTCCGCTTGCGCCAGCGGATGCCGGAGGTTCTCAGAATGTCTTCCGCTTCTTTGGTCGTCAGGGTTTCCGGCCATTTCGTCACCGGCAGCATAAAAGTTTCAGCAAGCCACCGGGCAAACCGGTTGACTTTTTCACACTGAATGCCTTCCGAACCGTCGATGCGCACCGGATAGCCGATGACAATTTTCTGCACCGAATAATCGAGGAGGCACCGGCGTAAAAATTCCAGATCATTTTTCCTGGTTTTGCGAATCAGCGTGGGCAGCCCCTGGGCGGTCAATCCCAGCTCGTCGCTCACCGCCAGACCGATTCGCTTTTCCCCGTAATCCACTCCCAGAATGCGCAAAGATCACCTCTGGTTGTTTTTCTAACAATTCCAAACTGCATTTTCAAGAAGTAAATCACGGCCCGTTTTCGGGGCGAAGCCGCTTCCATAAATAACTGGTTGTTAAAATGAGGGGAGTTTGTTATTTGAATTCATCTTGAGAAGCGAACCAGCGGGAAGAAGCATGCAGCATTTCGTTTTGGGAACAGCCGGCCACGTTGACCACGGAAAGACATCGCTGATCAAAGCTCTTACGGGCGTCGACACCGATCGTCTCAAGGAGGAAAAGGAAAGGGGCATCACCATCGAGCTGGGCTTTGCCTCTCTTTCGCTCCCCTCCGGCCGCACGCTGGGCATCGTCGACGTGCCGGGGCATGAAAAGTTCATCCGGAACATGGTGGCCGGAGCCGCAGGCATCGACCTGGTTCTGATGGTCATCGCCGCGGATGAAGGCGTCATGCCGCAAACGAAGGAGCATTTGCAGATCTGCTCGCTTCTGGGCATTACGACCGGTCTGGTCGCGCTCACCAAAATCGATCTGGTGGAAAAAGAATGGCTGGAACTGGTGCAATCGGAAATCACCGAATATCTGCAGGACACGTTTCTCGCCGGCGCCCCGATTGTACCGGTCTGTGCGTCTCAGGGGCAGGGCATTCCGGAACTGCTTGGGGAAATCGACAAAACCGTCCGCCGGCTCGGGGAAAAAACCGATGACGGCATCTTCCGCCTGCCGGTGGACCGGATTTTTACGATGAAAGGCTTCGGCACGGTCGTGACCGGAACCCTGATTTCCGACAAGATCAAAATCGGGGAAGAAGTGCAGATCCTGCCCGACAAGATATCCGCGCGCATTCGCGGCATTCAGGTGCACAACCGGTCCACGGAAGAAGCCTTCTCCGGACAGCGCACCGCGCTGAATCTTCAGGGCATTGAAAAATCGACGCTCGAACGGGGCAATGTTCTGGTGAGGCCGCAAACCGCCTGGCCCACCGAGCGGCTGGATGTGTTTTTCGAGTACCTGTCCTCCAATACCCGGAAGCTGAAAAACCGGTCTCTGGCGCGCCTGCACACCGGCACGGCGGAAATCATGGCGCGCATCGTTCTGCTGGATGCGGACGAACTTTCTCCCGGCGAAGCCTCCTTCGCCCAGCTGATTCTGGAGAACGAAGACGTGGCGGTGGGAGGGGATCATTTCGTGCTGCGCAGCTACTCTCCCGTCACGACCATCGGCGGCGGGCGGATTCTCGACCCGCAGCCCGGCAAGCACAAAAGAAAAAATCCAAAAATTCTGGAGGACCTGAAGATTCTGCAAAGCGGCGCACTGCCGGAGAAAATCCTTGTGCTGCTGGATCGCGCCGGCTTTACCGGCATCGCCATCCGCAGGCTCGCTTTTCGTCTGGGGGTGTCCGTCAAAAAAATCCGGGAAGCACTGGAAAAATTATTTTCCGACCGCCGGGCGATTCTGCTCTCCGGCGAAGACACCACGGCGCTTTCCGCAGACCTTTACGCGCACCTGGAGGAATTGCTGATCCAAAGCCTCGCGGACTATCACCGAAGCCATCCTCTGAAGGAAGGCATCTCCAAAGAGGAACTCAAGGCGGCGCTTCCGGAGGCGGTATCCGGAAAACTTTTCAACATGGTCCTCGCCGGCCTCGGCAGGAAGGAACGGATCGCCAGCGACAAGGACCATGTCCGTCTGGCATCTCATCATGTTCGGCTGGAGGGAGAGGAAGACGCTTTACGGCAGGACATCGCATCGGTTTACGCGCAGGCGGGACTGGCGCCGCCTTCCCTTTCCGATGTGATGGCCCGATTCAGCCATCAGAAGGAACAGGCGCAAAATATCGTCCGGCTGATGATCCAGGACGGCGATCTCGTGAAAATCAATGAAGAGCTGTGTTTCGCGCGGGCGGCCCTGGATAAACTGCGAGAGGACTACAAGTCGAAGCTGATCCGGGACGGTCGGGCCACGCCGGCCACGTTTAAAGATTTAACCGGACTGTCCCGCAAATACATCATCCCGCTCATGGAATATTTTGACGCCAGCAAACTGACGGTGCGGGTAGAAGACCACCGGATCCTGCGGGAAAAACCCTGAGATCCATTCTTCAGAAAGGCGGTTCATTTGAAAACCAAAAACCTCTATCTTCAAGACATCCGGCCCGGCGATAAAATTGCTTCTTCGTTTCTGGTCACGGAAAAAAACATGGCCTTTTCCCAGAAAGGGTCGGCTTACCTGAATGTCCGGCTCAAGGATAAAACGGGGGAAATCGACGCCAAGGTCTGGGACAACGCCGTGGCGCTGGACCGCGTCTTTAAGAAAGGCGATGTCATTGCGGTGGAAGGCCGCGCGCAAAGCTACCGAAACGCAGTCCAGATTTCCATCCTCACGGCCAAACCCTGCGACCGGGAGGACATCGATCCATCGGACTACCTGCCGGCCAGCAAACTGGATACCGCGGCGATGTTCGAAAACCTGTGCGCGTTCGTCGGCACGATATCCTCCGAGCCGCTGAAAAAACTGCTGGACGCCTTTTTGAAAGACGAAAAGACGGCTGATCTACTCCGCAGGGCACCGGCGGCCAAAGGGTTTCATCACATTTACCTGGGCGGCCTGCTGGAGCACACGCTTTCCGTGGTCCGCCTGCTCGACCAAGCCGCCGAACATTATCCCCAGTTGAACCGGGACCTGTTGATCGCGGGCGGCATCCTGCACGACATCGGCAAAATTTATGAATTTTCCTACGACAAAATGGTGGAATACAGCGATGAAGGGCGGATGATCGGTCATCTGGTCATGGGCGTGGAGATGATCAATCAAAAAATAGCCCTGATCGATGATTTTCCCGAGCGGCTCGCGCTTGAACTGAGACATATTATCCTGAGCCACCACGGCGAATTCGAGTTCGGCTCGCCCAAACGCCCGAAAACCAGGGAAGCGCTGGTCATTCATTTTATGGACGACCTCGACGCCAAACTCAACGCATTCGAGAGTTTCATCGAGGCCGACGCCGCCAACACAAACTCGGAATGGACAGCCTACAACCGTTTTTTCGAGCGCTATCTGTATAAAGGCAAGTAAGGCATCGCGGCCTTCACGCCGGAAGAAATACAAAAAGGGCTCTTCCACGCACGCGAAAAGCCCCTTGTGGCAAATGCCGCCTCAAAAGCATTGGTTTTCCTTCCGTTCTTTCTACTTTTTCAGCGCGGCAAGCGTCTCTTCCAGGTGTTTCTGCGCAATCTTGCCGGCGACGACGGCCCTCGGGGTTTCACCGAACGCGTCCACGTTGTTCAATTCGGCCATAACGCTTCGAAGTCCGGCATCAAAAGAAAACGCCCTTACATTCTTGTTGAAATTCGTCTCTTTGCCGTATTTCGTGACGAAAGACGCCGCCTGTTCACTGATGAGGATTCCGTTGGCGGGATTTCCATCCTGGTCCAGCGTCTGCAGCAGCACGCAAATATTCACCACCCGCTGGTCGGAAGCATCCTTGGCGTCGGGCACCAGATCCAGCACGGTGACCACCGGCTTTCCGGCCGCGGATCCCAGCGCCAGTTCGCCCACGGAAAAGGCAACGGTTTCACCGGCCCTGTACTCAAATACGCCGTCCGCCTTTGTGACGCCTTTCTGTGACGGGGTCGCATAGTTAATCCCGCCCACCGGACCATCCATAAAGACGCCTTTTAAAGCGGGCGGTGCGCTGCTGACGCTGCTGCCCAGAAAACCGCAGCCGGTAATCAGCATGGCGAGAAGAATTCCTGAAACCGACCAGACAAAACAACGCATCAGAAAATTTGCTTTCTTCATCATGCAACTCCTCTCTTCAATTTTTAAAATTTGTTTTTCCATATTATACACGGACCGGATTGTCAATGATTGAAAAAAATATCTCCCGGTCCTCCATCCCGATCATCGATGCTGGGCGGTTCGCGAAATCTGCAGGCGCCGGGGCTCCGAAAGCAGGCAACCGGCCGTGCAGATTTCCGTGCAATTCCCGTCACATGGCTCAACATGAACCGTCACGGTAGCGGCGGGATACTGATCCATCATGGCATGCTTCAGCGCACGGGCGATCCCGTGGGAGGCCTCCACCGTCATTTGAGGATCGACCTTGATATGAAATTCAATAAAACGAAAGTTTCCGGCTTTGCGGGTCTTTAGCTGGTGATACCCGTGGATATCCGGTTTGTGGCCGACAATCACATCGCGGATCCACCTCTCTTCGTCCGGTGACAATTTCACATCCATCAGATCACCGATCGCTTTGGCGCTCAAATCGTAAGCCGCCTTCAAAATAAACACGGCGACAAAGATGGCCGCGACCGGATCAAGCCAGTGAATGCGCGGATCGGCAAAGAAGAAATGGCTGATCCAGATGACGGCCAGGCTGAGCATGACGCCCACGGAGGTATAGACATCGGTTCGCAAATGCCAGGCGTCCGCCATGAGAGCAATGGAATCCGCTTCTTTGCCCACCGCGAAAAGTCGCCGGGATACAAAATAATTGAGGACGGCGGAAAGCAGCATCACTCCAACGCCCCAGCCGGGAGATTCCACTACCTGCGCGGACGTCAGTTTCTTGACGGATTCAAAAATAATCCAGAAGGCCGCAATAAAAATCAGGGAGGCTTCGATCAAGCCGGAAAGGCTTTCGACTTTGCCGTGGCCGAAGGGATGAACATCGTCGGCCGGAAGATGCGATGTCTTGACGGAAAACATGGCGATGACCGCCGCCAGGAGATCCATACCGGAGTGAATCGCCTCGGATAGAATGGACACGGAGCCGATCAGCGCGCCGACAAAAACCTTGAAAATCACCAGGACGGTATTGGAAGCGACCGACAGTATCGCCACTCGTTCTTTGCGCTGCTGGATGGACACCAATGGAAAATCCCCCCGTTTCTTTTTTTTTGAGCATATCACGACGGCCGGGAAATTTGCCATTTTTTTTGATCCGGACCACGAGGCGAATCTCTTTGCATGGGAGGAAAATTGTGATAGGCAACCCTCGAAAAGAGTGACGGTTATCATGCGCAAAAACTTTTTTTCCCGGTTTCCCGGCGGATCTTCCCGAAACTGGCAGGACTGGCGCTGGCAATTGCGCCATCGCGCGGCGTCCCCGGCTGCCTTGGCCCGGATTCTGGAAAGGCCGCGCGGCAACCGGCAGCAGATGGAACGGATCATCCGTCGCTATCCCATGGCCATTACGCCATACTACCTGTCTCTCTTGGAGCCCGACCATGAAAACGACCCCCTGTCCCTGCAATGCATTCCGGATGTCCGGGAATACTCCTTTTCAGCCGGTCTGGCAAACGACCCTCTTGGGGAAGACCGCTCCATGCCCGTTCCGAATCTGATTCAGCGCTACCCCGACCGAGTGCTCGCCATCGTCACGCGCCGATGCGCCACCTACTGCAGGCATTGCAACCGCAAGCGATTCTGGAGCGTTCCCGAGCCCGGTTCCTTCAAAAGCCGCCTGGCCCGAATGATCCGCTACGTATCGGAAACCCCGCAGGTGCGGGAAGTCATCCTCTCCGGCGGCGACCCGCTCCTGTTCGACGATGAATCCCTGGAGGGGATTCTGTCTTCGTTTTCGTCCATACCGCATGTCGAGGTGCTGCGCATCGGCAGCCGCGCCCCCGCAGTCCTGCCCATGAGAATCACCCCGAACCTTTGCCGAATCCTGAAACGGCATCGGCCGTTATGGTTCAACACCCAGTTCAACCACCCCTCGGAAATCACACCGGATGCGGCACGGGCCTGCAACCGGATCCAGGAAGCGGGAATTCCGGTTTCCAATCAGTCGGTTCTGCTCAAAGGCGTGAACGACTCGGCGGAAGTCATGCAAAACCTGCTCAACGGCTTGCAGAAGATATCCGTTCGTCCTTATTATCTTTTTCACTGCGAGCCCGCACGCGGATGCGGCCATTTCCGCACGGATGTCCGCACAGGGCTGGCCCTTATGGAAAAACTCCATCGAAGCTGCTCGGGCCTGGCGCTGCCGCAATACACGGCCGATCTGCCCGGTCCGGAGGGAAAAGTCCCCCTCTGGCCCCTGTCTAGGTCCATTCGGAGCGCTCTGCGAAAACATCAAGATTTTTTTGACAATTTTGAATAATTGGATTAGGAAGAGCGCGAACAGATTGATTCAGAGTCGCCAACGAAGGAGAAAAACTTTTTATGTACACCGCCAGTGATTTGAGAAAAGGCCTGCGCCTGAAAATCGACAATGATCCCTACGTAATCACCGAGTTCAACTTTGTCAAACCGGGAAAGGGACAGGCGCTTTACCGTTGCAAATTAAAAAACATGCTCACCGGAAGCCAGTTTGAACGGACCTTCCGCTCCGTCGATGTTTTCGAGCCGGCCGACCTGCGCGAAAAGAAGATGCAGTACCTGTACAAGGAAGGCGACAAATTCTGCTTCATGGACAATGAAACCTTCGAGCAGGTTTATCTGACCGAGGAGCAGGTCGGAGACGCGGTAAATTTTCTGCTCGACAACATCGAAGTTGAAATCCTGCTTTTTGAGGACCGCCCCATCGGCATCAGCCTGCCCAATTTCGTAGAGGTGGTCGTCACCGAGGCCGAGCCGTGGGCCAAGGGCGATACGGTGTCCGGAGCGACCAAACCCGTCAAGGTGCAGACCGGCTACACGATCCTGGTGCCGACCTTCATCAGTGAAGGCGAAAAAATTCGCATCGACACGCGCACGGGAGAATATCTGACGCGGGTCAAAGGCTAGCCGCTTTGAACAGGATCTGTCAGGAGGATTCCTTTCGCCTGGCGCGTAAATCGCAGGCCCTGCGTCTGCGCGCCGAGTTCACCCAATGTCTTCGCCGTCAGTTCCTCGAGCAGGGCTTTCTGGAAGTGGAAACCCCCCTGCGCATCCCCTCGCCTGCTCCGGAAGAACACATTGACGCCCTCCCGTCGGGAAGCTGGTTTTTACAGACCTCCCCCGAACTTTGCATGAAAAGACTTCTGGCCGCCGGTTATCCCCGAATCTTCCAGTTTTGCAAATGCTTTCGCGCGGGCGAAAGAGGCGACCGGCACCTGCCGGAATTTTCAATGCTCGAGTGGTATGTCCTCCATGCCGACTATCAAATCCTCATGAGCCAGTGCGAAGCGATTCTCCAATGTGCCTTTGCGGAGGCCGGTCATCCCGAAAAGATCGTCCGGCAGCATCGAACCATCCACCTGTCGCTTCCCTGGGAAAGAATCACGGTGGCGGAAGCCTTTGGTCGGTACGCTCCCGTCCGTTTGCACGACGCTTTGGCCGGCGGCCGCTTTGACGAAGTCTTGACCGAATACGTCGAGCCCAACCTCGGCAGCGAGCGCCCGGTGTTTCTTTTCGATTATCCGGCTCCCCTGGCGGCTCTGGCAAAAATAAAAGAGGATGATCCGGCCGTGGCGGAGCGCTTCGAGCTCTACATCGGCGGCATGGAAATCGCCAACGGATTTTCGGAGCTGACCGATGCAACGGAGCAGAGACGGCGCTTTGAGGAAGCCCTCGAGGCGCGGGCAGCGAAACATCTGACCCGCTACGCCATGCCGGAAACGTTTCTGTCGTCTTTGAAAAACCTGCCCCCCTGCGCCGGAATCGCGCTCGGCCTGGACCGGATGATCATGATTCTGGCCGACAAGCCCAACATTGACGACGTCATCGCCTTCCCGCCGGAAATCCTCTAGCCGCCGCAAAAAGATGTATTGACAAGCCTTTTTTTTTCCTTTAGGTTACCCTGCAAATACAGACAGGATCATGGCATTAGAAAGCAAATAATTTTGGAGAGTTATACATGGAAAGCCATTTTCACGGTTCTCTGTTGGGCATGATTTTAGATGCGGGATTGATGGTTCAGTTCGTGCTCCTGATCCTGCTCGTCTTCTCCATTATTTCCTGGACGATTATTTTTATCAAATTCCGGGACTACCGCAGGATCCGCCTGGAAAACGAGGCCTTCGATTCCGAATACCGGAAGAGCACGAAACTTTCCGACCTCCTCCCCGCTTCCAGGAAGTATGCCTTCTCCACGACGGCGAAGGTGTTCCGCGTCGGCTACACGGAAATGAACAAGGCAAACCGGCTCTCCCGGGATGCGGCACGGCCCGAAGAAATCAGCCTCTCCTCTCTGGACAACGTGGAACGAGCGCTCAACCGCGCCTCCAGCACGGAAATGACCAAACTGGAGTCCGCACTGGGATTTCTGGCCACCACCGGCTCGGCCAGCCCCTTCATCGGTCTGTTCGGAACGGTCTGGGGAATCATGGAAACCTTCAAATCCATCGGCGCGAGAGGCTCGGCGACGCTGGCCGTCGTGGCCCCCGGCATCTCCGAAGCGCTGATCGCTACGGCCGCAGGCCTTGCCGCGGCCATCCCCGCCGTCATTTTTTACAATTACTTTTTGAACAAATCCAGAACGATGGTGCAGGAAATGGACAATTTCGCGGATGAATTTCTGAACATCGTCGAACGCTATCTGATTCGCAAGTAACCGGGATTCGGGTGAGATGAAGATGCACAAGGCGCGCCGAAGGCAGTCCGAAAAAAGATCCATGGCGGAAATCAATGTTACGCCGCTCGTGGACGTAATGCTGGTGCTGCTGATCATCTTCATGGTCGCCGCACCGATGCTGTCCATGGGCATCGACGTCAATCTGCCGCGCGTCAAGTCAAAAAGCATCGATCTCGCCGAGGAAAAACTGATCCTGAGCATCAACGAAAACCGGGAAATCTACCTCAACAAAACCAGGCTGCCGGTGCAGGACCTGAACGCCAAGCTGGCGGCCATTTTCGCCGCGCGCATTGACCGGGAGGTTTTTCTGCGCGCCGATAAAAACGTTCCCTACGGCTTCGTGGTGGAAGTCATGTCTGAAATCCGCAAAGCGGGCGTCGATAAACTCGGCATGATCACCGAGCCGCCCCCCGAGGGCGCAAAATGATGTCCCCGCTGCCCCTTAAAAGGTACTTCGGCAAAAACGGCAGCCCCGGCAACATGTTTCTGGCCTCATTGTTTCTTCACCTCGTGCTCATGGCCGCCGTTTTCGCAACGGTCCCCGGTTCATCAAAACCACTGACGTTCGGTGCGCCTTATTCCGTTTCGCTGGTCGGACCCGAGGTCATCCGGTCCGGCCATGAGGAGGCTCCGGATCAGAAAAGCCTTTCCAAAACAGGATCATCGACCGGCTCCGTCATTCTGAAACGCGATATCGGCGCTTCGCCTTCTTCGTTCGTCATGAAAAAAGACGACAGCGGCAGATCCGACGTCGAAAAAGCGATCCGCGCCATTCAACAGAAGGAAGCCGCTGATGGCAAAAATTTACCGGCGGCTTCAGCCATGTCGGGAACGGCGGCCTCGCCGGAATATGCATCGCGGTTGAACGAATACAGCCGTCTGGTGTGGGCCAAAGTGAAAAGAAACTGGTCCCTGCCCGCCGCCCTGATGCCCAAAAAGAATGTGGAAGCGGTGATCGAAGTGCGTATTGCCCAAAACGGCGCGGTGGAGCACATCGGTTTCGAAAAAAGATCAGGCAACAGCTATTTTGATGAATCGGCTCTCCGCGCGATTCAAAAATCAACCCCCTTCCCGCCGCCCGGGGGATGGGTGTCCGGCCGCATAGTGGAAATCGGCATCCGGTTTCATTCCGCGGAACTGCGCTGACGCACCCGTAGGCAAGGATCGTCATCTATGGATAAAAAATATCGCCTGGCGACAGGTTTGCTTCTCATCCCCTTGTGGATTTTCAGTACGGCCGGCTTCGCCGCCGCCAAGGTCTATATCGACATCGACGCGCCCGGTTTTCAGCAATTTCCCATTGCGATTTGCGATTTCCAAAGCCCCAAAGCGGGGGCGGGCGCCCTCCCGGAGGATCCCGCCGAAAGCGTCCGGCGCTATCTCGACCTGACGGGAATCTTTCGCATCCTGGACAAAAAAAGCTTCCTGGAAGGAGTTGAGCCGGGATCGCCGGAGGTTATCCGCTTTTCCGACTGGTCGGTGATCGGCGCCGATTTCTTGCTGCGGGGCCATCTGAAGCCGGCTGGTGCCGGCTGGTCCGCGGAAAGCCGGCTTTACGACGTCACGCGCGGAGAGGTGATTTTCGAAAAGAAATACCCGCTTACGGCCGGAAGCGCGCAGGCTCCGGGGCTCTCCATCGCATCGGACATCCTTCTGGCGCTGACCGGAGATGAAGGAGACTTTCGCACCCAAATCGCTTTCGTGATCAAAAAAAAATCGGGGTCCGATATTTTCACCATGAACTATGACGCCTCCGACCTGAAAAACATGACGAACGACCACAGCATTGTCGCTGCGCCCCGCTGGTCGCCGGACAGCCGGTATTTCGCTTTCACGTCGTACAAAAACGGCCGCCCCATGGTGTTTCTGCGCCACCTGAAAACCGGAAAAGAAAAAGTCATCGCTTCTTTCCCCGGCCTCAATCTGTGCGGTTCCTTCTCGCCGGACGGCAAAAAAATCCTGCTGACGCTGAGCAAGGACGGAAACGAAGAAATTTACGCCCTGGAAATCGAAACGATGCATCTGAAGCGGTTGACGAACAGTTATTCGATCGACGTTTCTCCCGCCTGGTCCCCGGACGGCCGTAAAATCGCCTTTGTATCCAACCGCTCCGGTTCACCGCAGATCTTCGTCATGGACGCGGACGGAGAAAACGTAAAACGGATCACCTTCGAAGGCAGCTACAACACTTCTCCATCCTGGTCTCCCCGGGGGGGAAGAATCGCCTATGAAGGCCTGATCAACCGGAAGTATCAGATTTTCTCCGTGGATGAGGAGGGCAACAACCTGATTCAGCTGACCTTCGACGATGCGGACAACGAGTATCCCTCCTGGTCCCCCTCCGGCCGGCAGATTGTTTTCCACTCCCGGCAAAGCGGCAAAAGCCGCCTCTGCATCATGAACGCCAACGGGATGAACCTCCGGGTTCTGAAGGAAAGCAGGGACTTTCTGGTGATGCCGTCATGGTCCCCAAGGTCCGGGGAACGTTAAGATTCCATAATTTTTATTGACGGAAGGCCGTAAGTTATGTTTTAATCCGCGGAAATTCCGACATACCATCAAATAACGAAAGGAGAACATCATGAAGAAGCATTTTACTGCAATAGGATTACTTCTGATTTTAGTCTTCAGTTTAACCATATTCAGCGGTTGCGCGGAAAAAAAGGCGGTGGTGAAGGATGAGACGGCGATACAGGAACAGAAGGTGGCGGCTGCGCAGCAAGGCGCTCCGGCGGCCGTAACGACCGACGATGAGGCCGCCCAGAAAGCCAAGGAAGCCGCCGACCGGGAAGCCGCTCTGAAGGAACAGGCAGCCAAAGAAGAAGCAGCCAAAAAAGCGGCGGCGGCCCGCGCGGCCTGGGCCAAAAAGAACGCGGAGGCTCTGCTGGATCTGAACCTGCAGAACGTTTACTTTGACTACGACAAATCCAGCATCCGGCCGGACGCGCGAGAAATTCTGAAAGCCAACGCTGAAATCTTCACCAAAAACAGCTCCGCGAAAATCGTCGTCGAGGGGCACTGCGACGAAAGAGGAACGGCCGAATACAACATGGCCCTGGGTGAAAGACGCGCGCAGGAAGTCAAACAGTACCTGGTCAATCTGGGCATAGACGCTTCCCGGATTGAAACCATCAGCTACGGAAAGGAACGCCCGCTGGACAATCGCAGCATTGAGGAAGCCTGGGCGTTGAACCGACGGGCGCAGTTCCTGTTAAAATAACCGGGTCTGCAACAAAATGATGTTTTTGAAACGCTTCGGGTATTTCATACTGCCGGTGATGGCGCTGTCCCTCGCCGCATGCGCGACTTCTTCGGATTTAAAGGAGCTCCGCATGGAGCTGAACCGGCAGATGGAAGCAAAATTTGCCGAGGCGGACACCCGGTTGGACGAACGGGTGTCCGCCCTGCAGAAAGCGCAGGCGAAAAACACCGAAGATCTGGCCGGCCTGCGCAAGACGAACGCCAACACCAGCGCCAATTTCTCGGACCTGCGCGAGCAGGTGCAGCAGCTCAGGGGCCAGGTCGAGACCCTGAAGAAGGAAATCAGCCGGGATCCCAAGAAAGACGCGGAAGTTCAGGAAAAAATCGACCACCTGCTGGTGAAAATCAATTTCATCGAAAACTTCCTGGAAATCGGGAAAAAAGAATCGGCCAACGCCGCAGACGGCGGCGCTTCCGGCAAGGATTCGGGAAAACAGGGCAAGGCCGCGGTCTATGCGGCGGCGTACCAGACCTTCAAGAACGGCCATTACACGAAAGCCCGGGAGGCTTTTCAGGACTTTTTGACGTCGTATCCCACCGGCGAGTATTCCGACAATGCCCAGTTCTGGATCGGCGAGTGCCATTTCTTTGAAAAAAACTATGAAAAAGCCATTCTGGAATACGAAAAAGTAACCAAAAAATTCCCCAGCAGCAACAAAGTGCCCTACGCGCTTCTAAAGCAGGGCATCTGTTTTCAAAACCTGGGCGACAAGACCAGCGCCAGACTTCTTTTGCAGCAGGTCATCAAGGATTATCCCAATACCAGCCAGGCCAGAATCGCCCGCTCCAAACTTCAGGAAATCAAATAGGAACGCGAATTTTTCCCGGCGGCGGGCACTTTTTGCAACCATCGCCGCGGTTTCAATCCAAACGGATGATTTTCACGCCGTCCGGAGCCGGCATCGTAAACACCGACCGATCCGACGGCGGCTCGATCTTCAGATCGGAGTATTCCACCGACGCGGACGTCGCCCCGTCCGCCCATTGAATGATCATCTTACCGGCCAGGGCAAGCCCCGGCCGGTAATCCTCATACCGCACCGAATAGATTTCTTTTCCATCCGGACCATAACGGACGAGCCTCTTCAACTGTCCGTTTCTTTCCATCCAGATCGTTTGCGAAGGTCCCGAGACCGTTTTCATGTCCACGCGCAGGCCCCCGTCCTCCGCACAATGACCGTAGGATACACCGGCCGCGTCGAGGCGCGGGTACGAGCCGGAAAGAATCATCACCAGATCTTCAAGATCAAGCGTCCAGGGTAAGAAGCGGGTCATGTTTCGAGCGGATGGACTTCCCGCATAAAATTCATTCTGCGACGGAATCCATATCCTCATCTCTTCGGGCGACGCGCTGAGAAAAAAATCAGGCGTGCCGATCACCGGGAGCACCTCCAGACGGAGATAGGAAGGCCTCTGCAAAATCAGAGCGGCCCGGAGCGGATAATGCCCCTGAGCCGTGGACAGGTCTATCCGCGCCGTGGCGACCACCCTGCCCATTTCTCCATGAGACTGCCCGATCATCTCCGCGGAGCCCGGAGATACCGCGGGTTCCGTCCATACGCGTCCGGCTGCGCATCCGCAAACCAGAAGCGACAGGAACCATATTCCCATGATCCCGGCGGCGGGAGCATATCCATAACGCATGCGGCACATCCTGAGCGGGTTGGACGCGGATAACGGCGGCTCTAAGGTTTCAAAAGTTCCATCTTGTTCTTCAGGCGGCGGTTGTCCGGATCCTTCTTCATGGCCTTCCGGTACCATTCCAGCGCCTCTTCCCGGCGGCCGGCTTCGAAATAAACATCCCCCAGATGCTCCATGATGCTGGGATCCTCCGGCAGAAACTCCAGGGCTTTCTTCAGGTATGTGAGGGCGCTTTCGTGGTTGTTCTTCTTGAAATGCACCCACCCCATGGAGTCCAGAATGTAGCCGTTGTCCGGTTTGATTTTCAATGCCTGAGCGATCATTTGCTCGGCCTCGTCCAGGTGAATCCCCCGGTCGGCATAGCTGTAGCCGATAAAGTTGAGGGCATCGGCATTGCCCGGATCGATGACCAGCACCTGTTTCATGGATTGAATGCTTTCCTCGAAGCGGCCCGTTTTCTCCAGCAGCACTCCCAGAAGGTAATGCAGGTCCGTATCGCGGGGAAAAAGCCCGATGCCTTCCCGAACCGTTCTTTCCGCCGCGGCCATATCTTTATTTTCTTCATACAGCGACGACAGATACAGGTACAGCACGGCCTGGTCTTTCCTTTGTCCGATGGCCCGGCGGATGACCCCGACCGCGCCCGTGGAATCTCCTTCCATCTTCATCAGCTTGGCCGCCTGAATCTGGGCATTGGCATACAATTCAAATTTCGGGGAGATCTTCTGATACTCGACCAGGGCCTTGGGCCGATCGCCTTTTTGCTCCAGAACGCTGGCCAGCAGGTACCGCAGCTTGTCGTCGCCGGGTGTTTTCTCCAAAAGCAGAAGGAACCGGTCGGCCGCCTCGTCATACCGGCGCATATCATAATACAAAAGCCCCAGGGCTATGAGCACTTCCCGGCTGTCGGGGTTGATCTTCAGCACTTCCCGCAGATCCTTTTCCGCCGCTTCCGCCCGGTTCGCTTTCATCTGCAGTTCCGCGATTTTCACGCGGATGCCGATCCGGGCGGGATGGATCTCCAGATAGCGCCGGTAAACGCCGATGGCCTCATCATACCGGTTCCGGCTTTCATACAATGCGGCAAGACCCGTCCAGGCCGCTTCAAAGGCCGGCCTTTGCGAGATGATTTTCTGATAGAGCCTCTCCGCATCCGCCGCGCGGTCCATCTGGCTCAGGGTTTTGGCGTAATAAAACATCCCGATGATGTGATCGGGATCCAGCGCCAGCAATTTCCGGTAGGCCTGTTCGGCTTCGTCATATTTCTTTTCCTGGCTGTAAATCGTCGCCAGATAAAGATAGGCGACGGTATTGGCCGGATCCATTTCCGTGACGGTTTGATATTGCCGGATGGCTTTGTCGTATTCGCGCAGATTGAAATACAGGCCGCCCATAATGGAACGAAGTTCGATATTGCCGGGTTGCGTCGGCAGGAGCGCCTCGCCGAGCGCGAGGGCCTGATCGACATCGCCGTTTTCAACATACAGCGAGACGAGCTCGGTATTCAAGTAAGGCGAACCGGGAGCAAAGGCGAGCGCACGCTTCATGTGATCGATGGATTCGGCCGGACGACCATCCAGCCTGGACAACACGGCCAGGGAATAATGGTAGGCGGCCTCTTTGGAATACGTCTCCGGGGCGGGGCCTGGCGCCGTTTGGGGTCGGGCGGGAAAAGAAGCGCAGCCGGCAAGCATCGCCCAAAGCAGCAATCCGCCGATCAGAAAAGGAATGAGTTTTTTTTGCATAGGAGACGATTGCTTTCGCTTTTCGCTTTCGGGAAAATCCAGCGTTTTCAGGATGCCCCTTCCGGCTTCGGTTCCCCGAGCAACGACGACACGGGAACGATCGTGATTCCCTGTTCCCGGTAGACTTTGCTGGCATCCCGGACGGCCCGAATGGTTTCAGGATAGGGATGGCCGATCACGATAAGCGGCGCGTTTCCGTCCGATGTCCGGGCCGCCTCCATGAGAATCCGGTAAATCCTGGAATAGTCCCGTTCATTGTCCAGAAAGATTTTTCTGGACGCAACGGTCAGACCGGTCCTGCGCGCCGCCGATTCCGTCTTCGAATTCCCGGTGGTCCGGGAATCAATAAAAAAAAGATGGTTTTTTTTCAACTCACGAAAAACCAGCGTCAGCTTTTCCTCGTCCGCCATGAATTTGGACCCCATGTGATTGTTGACGCCGGCGGCATACGGCACGGACGCCTGGTTTCGCTCCAGTTGAAAGAGGATCTCCTGATCGTTCATATCCGTAAAAAGAGCGCCGCTGCCCGGTTTTTCCTTCGGATAGGAAAGAGGTTCCATGGGTTGATGCAGAAGCACTTCACGATCGGCCCGATGAATCGCTTCCGCGGCTTCCCGTGAATGGGGAAGAAGCGGCAAAACGGCAAATGTGATGTTCGCGTCAATAGCCAGCAGTTCACGCACCGGCTTCATGTCCTGGCCGATATCATCGATAATGACGGCCACCTGCCGGCTGACCGGTCGGGGCGGAACGGCCTTGGCCAGCAGAGCGCCTTCCTTGCTTCCGCCGCCTTCGGACGGCGCGGCGTCTTTTGCCCCGCGGGTCCGTTCTTTCTGCGCAGTCCGGCCGTCGGCGGAAGGCTTTGCCTGTTTTTTCGCCAAACGCGGCGTCTCGTCTTTTGCCGTTTCTTCACGATCCGACAGGACCATGAAAGTGATGGCCCCCAGCGCCAAAACGATCAGAACGACCAGAACGGTCGTCGCCCTGTTGATCTTTTTCTTCATCGCCGTCCGTCTTCGAAACCCGGGATCCGCATGCTCATTTGGGCAGATTTTTCTTCATGATATCCCAGCTTTTCAAAATATCGATCGCCGTCTTGAGCTGATTGTCCCGGGCCAGATCGGCTGTTTCTCTGGGATTTCCGTTTTTGTCGTCGGGATGCGCCGCATCCTCTTTGTCCGGTTTGATGTGCCCTTTGAGATCCTTTTCCCGAAGCCTTTCCCCCGCAAGGTTCTCCGGTTCTTCCAAGGACCGCACCGGTTTGACGACGATATCCGGTTGAATGCCTTCGGCCTGAATGGATCTGCCCTTGGGCGTATAGTACCGGGCCGTCGTCAATTTCAGCGCGGAACCGTCCTCCAGGGGAATGACGGTCTGCACGGACGCCTTTCCGAAAGTCTGCGTCCCCACGATCAGCGCCCGGCCGTTGTCCTGCAGGGCGCCCGCCACAATCTCCGCCGCGCTGGCCGTGCCTTCATTCACCAGAACGACGACGGGCACGATGACTTCCTTATCGCCGTCGTCGCGCGCCGTGGTTTTGGTCTCCATCTTTTTCGTCCGGCCGCGGGTGGACACGATGACGCCCGACTTCAGAAACATGTCGGACACCTCGATGGCCTGCGTCAAAAGCCCGCCCGGATCATTGCGCAGATCCAGCACGAGCCCTTTCATGGGCTTGGTTTTTAGAGCCACGTCGTCCAGCGCTTTGCGCAGGTCATGCGCGGTCCGCTCGTGGAAAGAGGCGATCCGGATGTAGCCGATATGATCGTCAAAGGTCTTTGCCCGTACGCTTTTCACCTGAATCACGGCGCGGGTCAGCGTGATGTCCTTCGGCTGGACCATGTTTTCCCGCAGAATCGTGATGGTCACCTTGGTATCTTTCGGGCCGCGCAGTTTTTTCACGGCCTCCATGATCGTTATGTCTTTTGTGGATTTGCCGTCAATCTTGATGATCGAATCGCCGGGTTTCACGCCCGCTTTGAACGCCGGCGTGTCTTCAATGGGGGACACCACCGTCAGCACATCCTTCAGGATGGTAATTTCAATGCCGATCCCGCCGAAGCGGCCCTGCGTTTCGACTTCCAGTTCCTTGTAAAGCTCGGGCGTCATGAATGCACTGTGCGGATCGAGGGCCTTGATCATGCCGTTGATCGCACCCTGGATCAGCACCGACGAATCGATGTCGTCCACATAGTTCTTTTGAACCATGTCCAGCACTTCGTTGAAGGTTTTGATCTCCTTGTATATGTTTTTGTCCCGCGCGGAGACCTTGCTGTCGGAATACGGACCGAAGAAGGCAAAAAGCCCGAAGAGGATCACGGCCAACACCGGCCACTTAGAGGAAATATTTTTCATGCTCTGCCTCACTGTCCGGAGAAGATGGTATCGCACGCAAATATGATGATCGCCATGAACGGCATTATATACCACTCCTTTTTTTCTTTTCCATCTATTTTGACGAAAAACAAGCCCTAATCGATCAGCCAGGTGGTCCGGCCCGCCTCATCCTTCAGCGCGATGCCCAGCGAAGCCAGCTCCCGGCGGATTTCGTCGGCGCGGTTCCAGTCCTTGTCGGTGCGGGCTTGCTGCCGCTCCAGCACCAGTGCCTCCACCTGCGCGACGTCGATTCCGCGCTTTTGGACTTCAATGTCGCGGTCCCTCTCAAAAAACCGGTCCGGGTCGTACTGGAACAAGCCCAGGACATCGCCGAAATGACGGAAGGCTTCCCGGGCCGCCTCCAGGACCGCCTGCCGAACCGCCGGCGCCTTTTTTCCCGCGGTCGTCAGCTGGTTGATCAGCCGGGCCGCGTCAAAAACAAAACCCAGCGCCTGAGCCGTATTGAAATCGTCGTCCAGGGCGGCATCAAACCGGTCCACAAACTCCCTGAATTCTCCCGCCGGCTCCCCGCCCGCGGCTTCAACAGAACCCCCGTTTGGCTTCAGGCCGGCGGCGCTGATGCCTTTGATCATGCGCAGCGCGTTGTAGCAGCGGATCAGCGCGGTCCGGGATTCCCTCAAAGACGCGTCCGAGTAGTCCACGGGGCTGCGGTAATGGCTCTGCAGCATGAACAGGCGCAGAACTTCCGGATGGAACTGCCGGACAATCTCCCGGATTGGAAAAATGTTCCCCAGGGATTTGGACATCTTTTCGGCGTTGATCTTCACAAAACCGTTGTGCATCCAGTAACGGGCCGGCGGCTTTCCCGTCGCCGCCTGGGACTGGGCGATTTCATTTTCGTGATGCGGAAAAATCAGGTCTTCGCCGCCTCCGTGAATGTCGAAGGGTTCGCCCAGATAGCGCCGGCTCATCGCCGAACATTCGATGTGCCATCCCGGTCTGCCCAATCCCCACGGACTGGCCCAACTGGGCTCGCCTTCTTTGCTTTGCTTCCAGAGCACGAAATCCAGCGGATTTTTTTTCTTGTCGTTTACGTCCACGCGGGCGCCGGCCATCATTTCATCTAGGTTTCGTCCGGATAATCCGCCGTACTCGGGAAATTTGTCGACCGCAAAAAATACGTCTCCGTCCACCGCGTAGGCAATCCCTTTTTCCTCCAGGGTTCGGATCAGGGAGATCATGTCCTCCATGTGCTCCGTGGCTTTCGGAGTCACCGTCGGCGTGAGCACGTTGAGGGCGGCCATGTCCTCATTGTGCAGCGCGATGTAACGCTGTGCGATTTGATCAATGCCGACGCCTTCCCGATTCGCCCGATCGATGATTTTGTCGTCGATATCGGTAAAATTTTTCACATACGTCACGTCGTAGCCGCGCGCTTTCAGATGACGGAAAACAACGTCAAACACCACGGCCGCGCGGGCGTGGCCGATATGGCAGACGTCGTATGCCGTGATGCCGCACACGTACATTCCGACCGCGCCTTCCCGGACCGGCTGGAAGATCTCCTTTTTTCTCGTTTTCGTATTGTAGATTTTCTGTGGCATTTTCTTTACCTTTGTCAGGGATACAGCGGGGGCATCCCGAGGCCGCTGTCTTCGGGCAGCCCGCAGACCAGATTCATGTTTTGCACGGCCTGGCCGGCGGCTCCCTTGACCAGATTGTCGATGGCGGAAATAATGATCGCCCGGCCCGTCCGGGGATCGACGGTCAAACCGATGTCGCAGTAATTGGACCCGCAAACGGACGAGAGGTTGGGAAACATTCCCGCCGGACAGACCCGGACGAATTTTTCCCCGGCGTAGAAAGAAGCATACAGGGCGTGCAGATCCGCCTCGGTCGCCTCTCTTCCGAGCGACGCGTACATTGTGCTCAGAATTCCTCTTTTCACCGGCAACAGATGCGGCGTGAAGGAAATGAAGAATTTTTCCCCGGCCAGCTTATGGAGCTCCTGCTCGATTTCCGGGGTGTGCCGGTGCTTCCCGACCTTGTAAGCTTTGAATCCCCCGTCCACCTCGCAGAAGAGCGAGCCGACAACCGGATCCCTTCCCGCGCCGCTCACGCCGGACGCCGAATCGGCGATGATGGTGGAAACCTCCAGGATCTTGCTGTGAAGCGCGGGGGCAAGCCCCAGAATAATGCTGGTCGGATAACAGCCGGGATTGGCAATCAATGCCGACGTCCGGACGGCGTCCCGGTACAGCTCCGGAATCCCGTAGACGGCCTTTTCGATCAGGCCGGCGCTGGAATGCTTTGCGTACCACCGTTCATAGGTCGCCGGATCCCGCAGCCGGTAGTCGGCGGACAGATCAATCACCTTTTTCCCCGCTTCGATAAAGACGGGGGCGATCTCCATGGACACGCCGTGCGGCAGCGCCAGAAAAACGACATCGCAAAGCTCCGCAATCTCCCGGGGACCCGCGTTGGTGTAGGCAAGAAATGTCAGGCCGGAAAGGGACGGAAAAACGTCCGAAACCTTCACACCGGCATAACGCCTGGAGGTGACGGCCGTCAGCTCCACCTGCGGGTGTCCGGACAGAATCCGGATGAGTTCCTGCCCGGTGTAACCGCTGGCTCCGAATATCGCCGCTTTGATTTTCATAAAAAACTCCAAAAAAAAGGGGAGCCCGAAGCCCCCCTGGATGATTAACGCTTGGAAAATTGGAATCTCTTTCGGGCGCCCGGCTGGCCGTACTTCTTTCGCTCCTTGATGCGGGCGTCACGCGTCAGAAATCCCGCTTTTTTCAGAATGGGGCGCAGTTCGGCGTCGCATTCCAGAAGCGCTTTGGAAATCCCATGCTTCACCGCTCCGGCCTGACCCGCCACGCCTCCTCCGCTGACATTGACGTAAAAATCGAACTGGTCCTTTTTCCCCGTGATCTCCAGAGGCTGACGGATGATCATCTTGAGGCTGGGACGCGTAAAATATTCTTCATAGTTCCTTTTGTTCACCACAATGCTGCCGCTGCCCGATTTCATATAAACGCGGGCAATAGCGCTCTTTCTCTTTCCGGTTGCATAAAAACGCTGTACTGTCATGACTTCTCCCAAAATAAATTAATCAATGGATAACCCGGACTCTCAAACGGCCAGATTTTGCGGACACTGGGCTTCATGCGGATGCGCGTTTCCGCTGTAAACCTTCAGTTTCTTTAGCATTTTTCTGCCCAAATTGTTTTTCGGCAGCATTCCGGCCACAGCCATGCGAATCAGATTTTCAGGTTTTTCGGCCAGCATCTTTCCGGCGGCCGTTTCCTTGAGCCCTCCCGGATAACCGGAGTAGGAATAATAAATCTTGTCCGTGAGCTTCTTGCCGGTCAATGTCACCTTTTCCGCATTGACGACCACAATAAAATCGCCGGTATCGACATGCGGCGTATAAACCGCTTTATGCTTGCCCCGAAGGCGCAGGGCGATCTCGCTGGCCAGCCTCCCCAGTACCTTGCCGGACGCGTCAACCACGTACCAATCCTGTTTGACCTGACCGGCTTTTGCTGAAAATGTTTTGTTCATAAACCGCCGCCTAGTAAAAAATTTAAAGGTGGAAGCTATGCAATTCCACGCTCTTTGTCAAGGAAAATGTTTTGATTTTTTTGATTCGGCACGCCCGGCTCGTGTTTTCGTTTTCAAAACGATCTTAAAAAGGCCGTGCCCGGACAAACCGCGAGCTCCGCTTAAAATACGCCCAGTCCGGCCAGGGAGAATTTCAGCATAAATCTTTCGTCATCATAGGTCTTGGTGTAGTCCACTCCCACACCCCAGCACTGCGTTCGATAGGCCACGCCAACGGTGTTTTCCACCGTTCGGTCATTGAACCGATCCAGCCTCAGGCCCAGGTTCCCGCTGAACCCGCGGATGAGATTGACTTTGAGGAGCATGTTGATTTCCTCAAGATAATCAAGCGTATAGCGGTACCCCAGCGTTAGATGGTCCCCTCGCCAGTCGCTGAGACCAAGATCGTAATTCATCTCTTTCCAGCCGACATACGGGTTGTATTTATTTCGCGCGGCAAAGGCAACATATGGATGCGGCTTCAAATCCAGCTCGATTCCCAGATCCGATACCGGCCGCCTTTCCGTATTCGAGCCGGCCATGTCTTTTTTGGCCTCGTTGATGTCGTACATCTGGAACAGCTTAAAGCGCAATAATTCTATATAACTGTTCGCTCCGGATTTGTTCTTCGCCCTTGCGGTCAGTGTGTTGGTCAGCGCCCAGGCCACGGCGTTTTGCTCCGTCAGGGCATTGGTATAGCCGATATTGGAAGACAGGGAATTGGCCATGAACGAATTCACCCAGGGTATGAAATCGGGAAGATTGTCCTGATTCACCTCAGGAATATAGGAATAAAAGATTTCCGGCTTGATTTCATGCTTGATTTTGTCCAAGTTTTGAATCTTGACGGCAAACACGCGCGAAATCCGGCTGCTGATGCTCAGGCCGGCGTTGTACACGGTGCGGTTCCCGCTTTTATTGTCGGAATTGGCCTGTGAATCGTCGCGGTTCCAGTAGACCTCCCGCAGGGTGATTTGAGGGGTAACCTTCGCGAAGCGGGAAACGTTGAAAGGCAGGGAGATCGTCGGCGCCACATCCACGTAATGCCCCTTCTGCCCCTCGCCCCGGTAAAAGTAATCATAGTTGCCCGTCCATTCGTAATACAGGGGCGTGGAAAGAAAAGGCTGTTTGATGCCCGTGAATACAATTTCCGGATACTGCTGGAGCGTCCGGTCGTTATTGACGGCGGAAAAGTCGTCCGTGGAGTTGACGCGGGCCATCAGGCTGAAATTGTTCCAACCTTTGTAGATCCTGGCGGACGATTCCAGGGACGGCAGAGACTCGTTTCCCTGAAAAGGAACCTTCCGGAACGGATCTTTTTCGGAGACGGCGTAATTGGACAGATAATAGTTGTGGGCATTGAAATCCCGGAAATACCAGGAATCGGAAACGCGCCGCAAGTCGGTCCGGACGTAAAACTGGGAATCAAAATTCGTCTGATGATTCAGATAATACGACCAGCGCCTGTGCATTCCCTGCCAGTCGCGGCTCTGGCTGCCGACCGCGGCGGTTTCCGTGACCTGCCTGTTGTCCTCCATGAAATCGCCGTAAAGGGTGCCGAAGGATTTTTCGCCGGCATAATAGCGGAATTCAACTCCCTGCTTGTATCCTCTTTTCTCCATGTAACGCGAAAAGAACGTTGCATCCTTCCGGGGATCGATCGCCCAAAAAAAGGGAATTTCGATATCGAGGCCGTCTTTATCTTTGGAATAGCCCAGGTAGGGGAAAAGAAATCCCGATTGGCGCTTGGTTTTTGCGGGAAAAGCGACCAGCGGCGTATAAAAGACCGGCAAATGCCTCGCCTTCAGCCGGGCGTCCTTCATGAGTCCATACCCTTCCAGCGTCACATTCATCGAATGTCCGGCAATTTCCCAGTCCGGTTTATCCCCGTCGCAGGTTGTCGCCACCGGTTCCTCGATGAAATAGGTGCTCTCGCCGGTTTTTTCGATTCTGCTGCCTCTGATGTAGAAATGGTTGCGTGCGTAAAAGGCTTTGGAGTTATAGGCCACGCCGGTTTTGTCTTCAACATTGACCACGATTTTGTCGCCGGCAAGTGAATCCTGGGCCATTCGGAGCAAGGCATTCCCCTCGGCGGTCGCCAGATTGCTTTTGCGGTTATATTCGGCGCGGGCGGCGGTCAGAACGCCGTCGCCGTATGTAATGGCAACATTCCCCTGCGCAACGTACAGATCTCTTTCCTGATCGTAGGACAGCTCATCCGCTTCAATTTTCACCGGCGCGTCTCCGGGCATCTTCAGGTCCTGGGCCCAGATGCCCGGCGCAGGCCAGATACAGAGGATCATCCCCAGAATCGCGGCCGTATATCGTCTCAGCAAAACCTGCAAATTCTTCATCCCTGTTCGTTATGACACGCAGGCATCGAAAAAACCCCGCGCTTCGCTCTTCACTTTACAGCTACCGACGCGTCAGGCTTTACCACAAGAATTCATTTGATGAAACGACTGTTTGACCTCTCCCGCGAGATACAGAGATCCCAGGGCGCAGATCAGGTCATCTTCTCCCGCCATATCCAGCGCCTTATGGACCGCCTCATCAACTGTTTTGGCCGCCAACCCCTTAAAGCCCATTTCCTTCATCTCGCGGACCAGCCGCTTCGGGGGCAAGGCCCGCGGGGTTTTCAGCGGCGGCAGGATCGTGACGGCGGCCAAAGGCGCGATCCTTTTCAGCATGGAGCGGTAGTCCTTGTCCGACAAAACGGCAAAGACCAGGATCAATCGCCTTGCGGAAAAATCTTTTTGCAGCGCACGGCATACGGCCCGAACGCCGGAAGGATTATGCGCTCCGTCCAGCAAAAAAACCGGCCGGTCGTGAAGGATTTCCATGCGGGCCTCCCAGCGCGTTTTCATCAGGCCGGAAACAACGGCCGCATCACCGATCTTCAAGCCGTGTTCCTCAACGATTTCCAGTGCGGCCAGCGTCAGCGCCGCGTTGGCCAGCTGGTGCCCTCCCAAAAGCGGGACACGCAGTCCGCTGATCGTCCGGTAAATCCCGGAATAGTCCATCCGGCCGTCCGTCCGCCGAATGACTTTGAAATCCCTCCCCAGAAGGTAAAGCCGGGCTTTTTTCCGGCAGCAAATGGAGGCCAAACGGTCGGTGACCCGCTTTTGTGTCACGCCGGTCACACAGACTCCCCCCCGCCGGATGATTCCGGCCTTTTCTCCCGCCACCGCCGTCAGGGTGCGTCCCAGATAAGCCGTATGCTCGAGTCCGATGTTGGTGATGACGGAAACCAGCGGCCGGCAGACATTCGTCGCGTCGAGCCTGCCGCCGAGACCTACTTCCATCACCGCGATATCTACGCGCGCCCGCTGAAAATAAATAAACGCAGCCGCGGTCAGCGCTTCAAAGTAGGAGACGGGTCCGCAGGCTTTGGCCTGAATTTCCGAGAGGATGCGGCACAGATCGCGCCTTGGAATCTTTTTTCCGTTCAGCGCAATCCGCTCCCTGACGTTCACGAGATGCGGCGATGTGTAGAGCCCGGTCAGGAAACCAGCTTCTTTGAAGATGGAAGCGGCCATCGCGGCCGTTGATCCTTTGCCGTTGGTGCCCCCGATCAGCACCGCGGGATAATCGTTCTGGGGAGAGCCGAATCGCTCCAGAAGTCCGGTAATCGTCTTCAGGCCGAATCGCATGACGTCGATGTTCAGACCGGAAAGATATGCGCCGGGATTCAAGGGATTCATGGGGTTGCCGGTGATTAAATACGGATGACCTGGCCGTCTTGAATGATGTGAATTTTTCGATCAGGAATGCGCGCGACTTCGCGGCGGATGGCGCCCGCGTACCTTGGTTTCATGTGATACAGATAAATATCCGGTCTTGCGTCTTTGAGTTTTTTCAGCTCCGCCGCAAGCGTCCGGGGCGTGAGGTGACCGGTTTTATCCGCCAGGCTTTGCATCACCCCAGGCAGAGACGTTTCCACAAAAATCGCCCGAAGGTCTTTTGCGGATTCCGCAAATTTCCACACCTCATCGGTAGGCCCCGTATCCCCCAGAAAAAGGGCCGCCTTTTCCTTCGACTCTATCCAGAATCCCATGGTTTCCACGGTATGATGAACCGGAATGGCCTTCACCCGCCACCCGTTCAGCGTCTTGAACCGGCCGGGGGAGAGAATTTCAAATTGGACCGTGGGTTTCGCAGCGCTGGGAATGGCGGTAAAATCAGGCCAGATGACGTTATTGAACAGATGGCGGTGAATGTTTTCAATGATTCCCCGGCTGCTGCAAATACGAAGGGGGGTCTTTCGCTTCGCAAAACAGAGATTGTCCGCCAAAAACATAATGTCGCGCACATGGTCCAGGTGAGCGTGCGTGACAAGTATGCAATCGATGAGGAGCTGCCGGCGAAGCGTCAGCACCTGCGTGATGGCGCCCGCGTCGATCAAGAGGTTTTTTCCGACGAGAAAACTGGTCGTATTATGATTCGGCAACTGTGAGCCGTGGCAACCCAGAACCCGTATTTTCATGCTTGGTTTCCGCTTTCCATCTGATAAGCCGCTTGAGGCGGGACGCTATCATACCTTCGGCAGACAGGCAATGATTTTGTAAGCCCTCGACATCAGAAGGCTTTTCGATGCATGGCCGGCTTTGGGGACCGGGCCGGACTCACACCTTCTTTCCATAAAAAGCCTTCTTCATATTGCAAGGGGAGAGAAGCATTGCCCCTCTCCCCTTCTTTCATTTTACAACAGGGCGACGGTCCTGAAAGCCCCCGTCTATTCATTCATCTCGTATTCGCCGTTTAACGCATAGACATATCGATTCCAGACCCGTTCATACTGGGCGTCATCCCCCTGGGCCTTGATCAGCATGATTTCCTTGCAATACGCGCGCTGTTCGTCTTTGGTATTATGCATTCCGTAGATCTGCAGGGCGAACCGGGCGAAATCGCGCACCATGAAATCAAAAATCTGATTGAGCACGTCGGGATCGATATTGTCAAATTGGGCCTGTTCCAGGATCAACTGGCCGTAAACCACGATGGAGAACATTTCGCCCAACGGCAGAGAAAACAGCGGATCCATATCCTGGGCCTTGTCCGGGCCCGCTTTCTCCAGCAATTCCCTGAACAACTCAATCTGCTTGATGAAAATGGCCACATTGGGAAGCTGTTTGTTCGCTTCGAAAACAGGTTTGTAGTCATGGAACTGAACGGACCCCAGACCTTTGGTTGGTCCCTGATTGAAGAGAAACATATCATCCTTCAGAGAGAAATCAGGCGCAACCGGAGGATAAGCGGCGGCATTGAAGAAATAGTTCTTCATGAACTTGCGGATCAGTTGAACGTTGACGTGAACCGTCCCCTCCAGTTTGGAAGGCCCCCGGATATCGCTGGCACCAAGGGAAAAATAGGTGTCCTTCTCAAACCCCTTGGCGGCAATGACTTCCCACAGAAGATTGATCACGTCCTCGGCCTGCAGCGTCACCTTCATCTTGCTGGTGGGGTTGTAGAGCAGGTAGCGGCGGTCCTGCGCGTTGGCGTTTCGGAAATAATCGGTGGCACGGCGCTGGTAGAGCTTCATGCCCACAATGCGCAGCCAGGCATCCATGAAATTCTTCTTTACATGCGGCATGGCGGTCACGGGAATTCCGTAAAGTACGCGGTTTGCGGCATGCGTAATGGCTTCATAAAAGCAATGCTCTGCGACGCCCAGGGAGGCCGGGCCGATGTTGAACTTGCCGATATTCACGGTGTTGAGCGCGGAATCCCAGGCGTGCGGTCCGCGCGACAGAATATCGTCTTCGGTGATGGGGTAATCATGAAGCGCGAAATTGGAAACATATTCCTGGTGGGAAATGACGTTCTTTTTCAGTTCATAGGCCTTGTGACGGTAATTGGTGACAAAAAAAGTGTAATCGTCGGTGCCGTCCTTCACCTTGCCCAGCGTGGAGACCATTTCCGCCTCGTTGCCGTTGCCGATGTAGTATTTTTCCCCATTGGCCACCCAGGTTCCGTCCGGTTTGGGCGTCAGATTGGTTTCCGTTGAGTAGATGTCCGCCCCATGCGCTTTTTCGGACAGACCAAAGGCAAAGATGGCGCCTTTTTTGAGCAATTCCGCGGCCCTTTTCTTGGCTTTTTCATTGGGGCTCATCCAGATCGGTCCGAGCCCCAGAATGCTCACCTGGAAACAATACCAGTAGCCCAACCCGTAAAAGGCCAGCAATTCACTGTATTCGCTGTTGCGGGCCGTGTCCCAGCGGCAATCCGGATCTCCTCCCCCGTATGGACTGGGGGTGAGAAGTTTGGCAAATATCTGCTCCTTGCCGATAAAATCAACGAATTCTCGATACCAGACTTTCTTGTTGTAATCTTCCGTGATGCGCGTTTTGCCCATCTTCTCAAAGAAGGCGATGGTTTTTTCCATGATGGCCTTGGATCCTTCATCGGACATCAGGGACTGATACTTTTTTGGCTGCAGCAGATAATTCATGAAACTCTCCTTTCCCGTCGACATTCATTTTTTCCGTTCACGCCACGCAATCCTTAACGTTAAACAGTAAGGTTAACTACCCTTTTTTGTGTGAAAATACCAGCGTAGAATTCAGGGCCGAACGGCCTAAAAAAAAAGGCCCGTTCCTGGCCGGAACGGGCCCCGCTGCCTTGCGGTCAGACAGCTGAATCAACCCGCGTGTTGCGGATTATTCGGCGGCGCTTTTCCCCTTGCACCGATCCAGTTTTTCATCCATCCAGGGCAGAACTTTATCCGCCGGAACATCCCAGGACGGGCCGCACATCGAACTGCCTTTCACCCAGTAATACGGAGGCATATTCATGGAAATTTTCTGCTGATCGGGCGGCACGAATTCGCATACCCGGAATCCCTGTATCGCCTTGTGGTCGCAGGATCGCATCTTCACCACACGGCCGCTCACAAACTGATAGGAATCCCCCTCGAAGACCGGAATGATCTTTTCGGCATCCGTGCTGCCGGCCCGCTCCATGACGCTGAAGAACCAGTACATCTGCTGCGTCCAGAAACCGAACGTTCCCCACGGATAGGTAAAGAGCACACTGTTGAAAGGCGCCACGGTAAATTTTTTCCACTCGGTGTTCCACGCAGTGTAGTATTTCTTCATGCCCGGGCTGGTAAAAGCCGGTCCGGCCTTTTCATAGTGCTTAATATTCACAAGGCCCTTGGTCCCTTCGACGCCGACTTCCGACAACATAATGGGCTCATCCATGAAAATGTTCGCAAAGGGAATGTTGATGCCCATCTGCCGGGACTGTTTGAGCAGGTTCCCCGCATCCGGGGTCCAGTCGCCGGTCCAGATGACCTCGGCGCCGGAGGCCTTGATTTTGGTCAGGTAGGGGGCAAAATCGGTCAGGAAAAGTTTATGGTAGTCTTCCCCCACCAGTTCCGCTTCCGGATAATACTCTTTCAACCCCTTCTTGAAGCCGGCGGCCAGCTCGCGGCCAAACGAATAATCCTGGCACAGAATGTAGAACTTCTTTTCTTTCTTGCGAATCTGACCGTAATAGTACGCCATTCCCCGGCCGACCGCTTCTGTAGAATCGGACGTCATAAAGGCGTAGCGGTTGAAATTGGTCGCGTCCTGGAGATCATCCGCGAGGGCCGCGACATTGAGGCTGATGATCTTGTAGCGGTTCGCCATTTCATTGGAGATCTTCTGGATATTGCTGCCCGAGGTTCCGATAAAGGCATGGACTTTTTCCTGCAGAACCATGCGTTCCAGGATTTTCTTGGCGGCGTCCGGTTTGGACTGGGAGTCGGCCTTGAACAGCGCGATCTTCTTCTTTTTCCCGTCCACCATAATGCCGCCGCGCTTGTTGAGATCATACGCAACGAAGGTGGCGCACAGCCAGCCCATCTGGCCATTGAGCGCGCCTGGGCCGGAATGAGGCCAGACCACCGCGATGCGGATGGTATCCCCTTCGGGGTTGACCCAGTTGGCCGGATCCCATCCCGTCATATCGCCCATCTTGTTCGCGTCAAACGCCGCCTTTGCGGCGGGGGCTTTCTGCGTTTTGGCGACCTTGGCTTTAGACGCCTTCTGGTCCTTCGCCGCCAGGCAGACTGTCCCGGCGCCGATCAGCAGAACACTCATCAAAACCATAAAAATGATTCTTCCAGTCGTTTTCATACCCTCCACCTTTCGTGATCTAAAGTTATTCTACCGTGGAACAGGCCGACGGAGGCCGCCCCTCAACATCGCCCCTTCCCCTTCAACGCATCCCCAAAAACAGCGACTCCCGATCAAGGAATCACCCTTTAACCTGCTTCATCAAATTGGCGATGGTCAATTCCATCGCCAGCTCCCGTCCGGCCGACATGGCCGGAGCGAAACGCCGGATAAAATCGATTTCCTCATCCGTGGGATGAGGCGTTTCCGAAAGATCCGAAGCGATTTTCAAGTCCCAGGGAACATCCTTCTTCACGTCCGCGATCTTCACGCGGGGATGAATCTGGGCCAGATAGATTTCCTTGGTCACGGGATCGAACCGGAATACCCCTTTGGTCGAAAGAAGCATTGACGGGCCGGACCCCTTGGGGAACAGCCCCGATTCGTCCCGGCTGTTGCCTCCTTCAAGATAGCCGGGCGACGTAAAGTAATCGAGTTTTTCCACGAAGTTGCCGCCCAGCATGGTAAGCACCGTGCGCTTGGCGTAGGAAAGGAAATCACACGCGCCGCCCGAACCCGGCAGGCGCATGGTCGGCTTGTAATAGTCGCCGATACAGGTGGTGTTAAGATTGCCGTATCGATCCACCTGCCCCACTCCCAGGAAGCAGACATCCACAAACCCCCGGTACGTCATGGTAAAGGCGGAAAACAAATCGGTGGCGTAGGAAAACCCCCGGCAGGAATGCGCGTCGGCGATGTGATTGAGCGGCAACAGCGGCTCGAAATCGATGATGCCGGATTCCATCATGAGCGTCGCATGGGGAGCATACAGGGCCTTGGCCAGCGCACCCGCCGTCGTCGGCAGTCCGACGCCCAGAATCACGTTCTCGTAATCGTGAATTTCCTTGGCGACCGCGATCACCAGCAGCTCCTGCAGCGTGTAGGGTTTAGTCATAGAGTTTCCCCCTTTCCTTCAAGGTCTGTTCAAACTCGGCAAGCGTCATGCCCATCGCCCGCTCCCGTCCGTCCTTGTCCCAGCGCGAGGTAAAGGCTGATCCGTAATTCGCCGGCGCCGAATAGTAGGGTTTGCACCGGATGCCGTCGAGAATCTTGCTGCCGAATTTCTGGACATAGTGATCGATGTAGGCGGCGCGGTTCTCGCAGCCGAACACCCATTCGTCCATCCAGGCCTTCAGGCCGTCGGCCGTACCGTCCATCATCATGAACAGGCCGTACATGAACTGATCGATATTGTAGTAGCCCAACACTTCGGTGGGATTGGCGCCCCAGGGAACCTCACAAACCGCATTGACCCGATAGGCGGGAATAATCGTCAGATGAGGGCTGGACCGAATGATATCATGCTCCACGATTTCCTCGCAGGAAACGACAATCTTTTTGCTGGCCAGCGCCGCGGCGGCGACGCTGCCCAGAGCCCCCCAGTACTGGGCGTTGCCGTACTGGTCCGCCCGCTGCACATGGACGATGCAAACGTCGGGATTGGCCGCCGGAACCGTCAACTGGTCCTTCCCCGTGTAGGGGCATTTAATGACGCGGAATTTATTCTCCCCCATAAAGCTGCGTTTGCGGAAAATATCCGTGGCCATCGCGCCTTCCAGAACCTGGATATAGGAAAATCCGTGCATGCCCGCCACCATGCGGGCGTTGTACTGAAAGTTGGTGTAGTCTTCCACCTGGAGGGTTCCGGCATTCATCGCCCTTTCGACGGCCGACCCGCCTTTCTTCCCGCCCGCGCGAAGCACGTACGTACTGATCAGTTTATCGGCGCAGCCGGCGCCGACCAGCACTTCCACGTCGAAAATGCCGGACTGCGAATAGAGCGTGAGCCCCCGGCGTCCCTGACGAACCACTTCATAAACCAGTTCCGCGCAACTTCCCACCGTATAGTTTCCGATCACCAATTCATCGCCGTCGTGTACGAATTCGGCGATCGCTTCACGAACATTCATCACCTTGCTGTTTTCAGCAGCCATTTTCAGCCCTCCCTCGACGGAAATGTGCAGCCGCGCTGATTATGCTTCCAGATATTTGGCGCGCAATTCGTGATTGTCTCTGACTTCCTGCGCGCCGGCCTGACAACCGATGCAGGCCTTGGACATCAGATAAACCCGGTTCGCCAGAGACAGAGCGACTTTCAGGTTATGCTCCACGAGCAGAACCGAAACGCCCGCCTTGTTGATTTCTTCCAGAACATTGCGCACTTCCTGAACCATAATCGGCGAAAGACCCTCGGTGGGCTCATCCACCAGCAGCAGCCTCGGATTCCCCATCAGCGACCGCCCGATCGACAGCATCTGCTGTTCGCCGCCGGACAGTCTTCCCCCGGCCTGATGCGTCCGCTCCGCGAGTTTCGGAAAATGGTGGAAAATCCGCTCGATCGTCCAAGTATTCGGATCATTCGGATCTTTGATTTTCCCGCCCTTCACGCCCAGGAGCAGATTGTCCAGCACCGAAAGTTCCGGAAAGATTCTTCTTTCTTCGGGAACGTAGCCGATCCCGGTTCTGGCGACTTTATAGGGGGGTAAGCCCGCAATCTCCTGACCCGCAAACATCACCGAACCGGAGGTCGGCTTCACCAGCCCCATGATGCTTTTCAGCGTCGTACTTTTGCCCATGCCGTTTCTTCCCAGCAGTGCCACCAGTTCTCCATCGCCGATCTCCAGATGGATGCCCTGCAGCACGTGACTCGGCCCGTAGTGCGTGTTCAAATTTTTAACTTCCAGTAACATATGCTCTATACCTCCAAGTCGCCGAGATAAGCGTCCTTTACCGCCTGATTATTGCGAATCTCCGCCGGTTTCCCGGTTGCCAGAACCCTCCCGTAATGCAAAACCGTGATCCGATCCGCCAGATTGAAAACCACATCCATGTCATGCTCGATAATCACGACGGTTTTCCCCTCGGTCAGCTTCCGGATCAACGCCACGGCGTCCTGGGTTTCTTCCCTGGACATTCCCGCGGCAAACTCGTCGAGGAGCACCAGTTCCGGATCCGTCGCCAGCGCCATGCTGATTTCCAGCGCTCTGGATTTCCCATAGGACAGCGCGGAGGCCGGCGTATTGCGGTCTTCATACAGGTTGATTCTTTTCAGCATCTCATCGGTCTCTTCGGTCACCTTGCCCATTTTATCCACCCGCCGGAAAAGATTAAAACGAACGCCGTCTTTGGACAGAATCGCCAGGCGGATATTCTGAAAAGCCGTCAGATTGGTAAAGGTGCTGGTGATCTGGAAAGACCGCCCAATACCGATTCGCGCCAATTTGTGCGGCGGATAGCCTGTAATGTCCTTTCCCTTGAAGAACACTTTCCCGCTCGTCGGATGGTAGGTCCCCGTAATGGTATTGAACAGCGTCGTCTTTCCCGCGCCGTTGGGACCAATGACGGCGTGGCGCTCGCCTTCCTCGATTTGCAGATCGACACCGAACAAGACGTCCAGGGCGCCGAAACTGTGCTTTAATGCTTTTGTTTCCAGTATATTCATGACGCCTTCTCCTTCTCCGCTTTCGGGATGCCCCCGCCGCGGACTTTGTCGCGCAGCAGTCCAAACAATCCCACAAAGCCTTTCGGCATAAACATGACCACCACGATCAGAATCACGCCCATCACCAGTTCCGTACTCTCCGTGTAACGGAGGATCAATTCATCCACCAGTTGGAAAATCACGACGCCCAGAATGGGCCCGAAGAAACTCCCGACGCCGCCGATCATCACGGAGATGATCGGTGCAAACGACATCCCGATTCCCAGGGACCCGTCCACCGATACCAGATTATGAAACAGGCCGTAAACCGATCCGGCAACGCCGGCAAACAAAGCCGACAAGATATAAATGACGGCCTTCGACTGCGGAACCTTGTACCCCAGGTAATCGATCCGTTTGGCATTGTCGCGAATACCCACCTGAATCTGTCCGAACGGCGTTTTGGTGATAAACCACATCAGCCAGGTGCTGACGCCTAGAATCACCATGGCCAGATAGTAAAAGTGCTCCGGCGACCCCTTCAGACTCTCCGTAAACACACCGGGCACGGGGAAGTTGGCAATGCCGTCTTCTCCGCCCGTAACGGTGTAAAGTTTGAGCGCCAGCACATACATCAGCTGACCGAAGGCCAGATGCAGCATGGCAAAGGCCGTCCCGCTCACCCGAACGACCAGAGGAGACAGGATCAGCGCCAGCAGGACGGCGGCCAGGACGCCCATCCCGATGGCCGGCAGCAAGCCGATCCCGGGAATATGCGCCAACGCCAGCGCAGTCCCATAACCGCCGAAGCCGAAAAACATGGCATGTCCGAAGCTCAAGAGCCCCGTATAACCCAACAGCATGTTCACGGAAACGGCAAAAACGGAAAAAATGGCCAGCGTCACCATGATGTTGGTATAATAAATACCAAAAAGCCTGGGGAATAACGCCAGCAGCACGAGGCCCATCAGCCACAGCACAATATTCAGTTTATTCTTCATCATTCCTTCACTCCGAATAATCCGTTAGGACGAAACGCCAGCACAAGGGCCATGAAGGCCACCATCAGAACAGGTGCAAATTGGGACACAAACTGCACGCCATAAGAGCTCAAGAGCCCGAAAATAATGGAAACAATAAACGCTCCCGTCAGAGAGCCGAATCCGCCCGTCACCACCACGATAAACGCGTCCATCCCCACCTGATCCGCGAGCCCGGGGAACACCGTCAGGATCGGCGCTATCGCAACGCCCCCCAATCCGGCCATCCAGGTCCCCACGCCGAAAACAAACATGAATACCAGATTGATGTTGATTCCCAGCGCATTCACCATGTCCCGGTCCGACACCGCCGCCCGCACGATTTTTCCCAGCCGCGTCCGGTACAGCAAAAGCATCATGAAAACCAGAATAACCAAAGCCAGGCCGATCACGAACAGCCGATACACCGGATAGCTCACGCCCAAGATGTTCACCATCCCCTGCAGGATTTCCGGCATCTGCAAAGGCAGGCTTTCCGTTCCCCAGATTTTCTTGATGGCCGCCACAATGACAAATGAAATCCCCATCGTCAGAATCAATTCACTCATATGCCCGGCCACCCGGCGAAGAAACAGGCGCTCCATCAACACACCGAGAACCGCCGTAAATGCCGGGGCCAAGAGCAACCCCAGCCAGAAGTTTCCGGTGAGCCCCACCACGGCATAGCAAAAATAAGCGGCCAGCATGAAAAACGCCGTGTGCGCCATGTTCAGGATCCCCATCATTCCGAAAATGATATTGAGTCCCGAAGCAATTAAAAACAAGATCATTCCGTACGCTATCCCGTGGATGCCCTGAGATACGTACATCGATACTGTCGGATCCATGAAAATCTCCTTTACTGATTTAATTTTGGTCACCCGGCCACGGTTTCACGCGGACGGTCGCCGCCGCAAGAAACACCGCCTGATCAAGATCACCGACGATCCCCACCCACGTACGCCCCTGCGGCGAAAGGAGGGGACAACATCCGGATCGCGCCCCACCACCATCGGCAAGATGCGCTTGTGAAGCGGCAAAAACGGTTTCATGATCCCCCGGGCGCCTCAAACAACCCCTCGGCCTGTGCTTCCTCTCCAGAAAAAGGGGAAAGAATAAATGATGAGAACGGTTTTCGTGCTATCCGGTCCGCCGCATAGCGGCATGAACATTTCCCGCCGGAGATCGTCCCGGGATATGCCGTTTCGACGGTAAAAAAGAGAACGGCTTCATGCCAGCGTCGTCCTTTATCGGGTCAACATCAAGAGCCTCCTCGTTCCGATCATCCATGCCGTCCCGGCGCCCGCCCGCACAAAAAAAGAACGGGCGCTCGCTTTTGTGAATTTGGGGAACGCTTATCACGCCTTTCATTCGAGTGCAATAAGAAATTTTTCTTTATTTTATTTCGGCAAACTGATAGGGGAAAAACGAACGAAACGGTTTGCGTCTCCGAGAAATCATTGCAACACCAGGAGGAAAAACCCCATGAAGAGCAGAAAGAAGTCTGTTGAAAATACCGAAAAGATCAAGCCCCTGCCGATGTTTAGTCGAATTAAAAATTCCGAACGGGTGCAAGACAAACAGTTGTTGATCGCCAAAAAGGCGGCCAAACTCTTTATTCGAAAAGGCTACGCACAAACGACGATCAGGGAAATTTCCAAAGCCACCGGGCTGGCCATGGGCAATTTATATGATTACATCAAGAAAAAAGAAGATATTCTCTGTCTGGTTTTTGAAACCTATCATGAAGCCGTGGAAGCCTCTTCCTACAGTCCGGAAATCGTCGCCATTGAAGACCCGCTGAAACAAATGCAAACCAATATCAGAGTAACCCAGAAGCTCATCCATGAATTCAGTGATGAAATCATGCTGATGTACCGGGAATCCCACCTGTTGCCGAAGAAATATCTGGAGCGAGCCAAAAAACAGGAACTTACCCAGATCAAAAAGACGGCATCCTACATCCGCCGGGGTATTGAAAAAGGCGTTTTCCAGGCGAAAGATCCCTATTTTACCGCCAGCATGCTTTTTTGCCTGCTGGCCAGCACGGCTTTACGCGGTTGGACCTTCGAGGGAAAGTATTCCAGAAAGAAAGTCGACCAACTGATGGAAGATTTTATCATCAAGCATCTTCTATCCTGAATCAACGTTTTATTCAAAACGTTTCCTGCATATCACTCTTGCAAAACAAAGCGTGCTTTTGGGCCGACCGTTGTTTTTTCAGTGCGCGTTTTTTTCTGAAAGCAGGCTCAGCCACGTGTGCCGCTCCAGAAACGAGCCGGGGACGTTTTGCTCCATTTCTTCAAACAGAGCGAACGGCACGGCAAAGGTCATGAAGTTGGAATCGCCAAGCTGCTTGCGGACATAGTCGCGGGCGGAAAGATCCGTCATGCCCACCACGGCGCGGGGCCTGGCGGATTTGGATTCCCGGTAGGGATAGATGCCGATCGTCTGGCAACCGGCGGCATAAGGCATGATCACGTTTTCATTATCGCCGCGTCCGTAATTGGCCAGCACGGTCAGCGCGGAAAGCTGGTCGGGATTGACGAAAAACAGAATCGTCTGCGGTTTTTCTTTGGCCGGATCGACGCCGGAAAGCGGTTTAAAGACAACGCAGGCAGAGGGAACGTCCGCCATCGGCAGCATCTCGACAAATTTTTCCACCAGCTCCGGATTTTTGATGTAGCGCTCGCCCTGCAGAAAATTTTCATGACTCTCCCTGGTCATGAACGGCTTCACTTTTTCCGCCAGTTCCGCTCCGCCGGGACGTCCGGCATTCCCGGTCGACAGAAAATGGCAGAACCCCTCCAAACCGCCGGGGAAATTCCGGTACTGATTGCCGAACCCCAGCCCTACCCCGCCGCCGACACAGCCGAAGGTTTTTCGATCCGCCACGGCAGGCCGGCCCTTGGCGGCGGAAACGGCCAGCCACATCACGCAACCCCATTTGTTCTCGGAAAACTGCATCGCGCCTTCCGGTTTTTCATCCGACCACAGAACCGCCACCGGCTCATATTGGAGTTCAAGAGCTTTGGCTATCCGGCTTTCCATACGGGTTCCTCCCAACCATTTTGGCGGATTATACTTTTCGTCTTGAAAAAAATAAAGGTCCTTCTTCGCCCGTCGATCCCGAGGCCTGCCGTCGCCTTTATGGAGAGTCTCCGGGGTTTGCACGCCGTACAAATTTTTTCAATAAACATTTCATAGAGCCTTGACACGCCAAACGGCCTTGTCCTATACTCCGGACGTCAAAACATCTCTCATCATTTTCCGTCAGGCGGCCGGGACGTTTCGCCGGGAGGCGCATGTGAAGAATCTGAACAACAGGAATTTTCCGGTCAACGGCCCAGGAAACGGTGCGATTGCCTTCACCGTCGGCTGACGCAGCGCCTGCGCAGCCGTTATTCAAACCGGCCCGGAAAAGGGCCATTAACCCGTCAAGGAGCCGAACATGAAGCCAGAGTTTGCCAGCATCAGAGAAATGGTGGAAACACAGGGACGCCGCTATCCGGACAGGATCGCCATCCGATTTTACGAACGGGACATCACCTATCGCGAGCTGGATGAACAGAGCAGCCGCGTGGCCAACGGTCTTCTCAAGCTGGGGGTTGAAAAGGGAGACAGGGTCTGTCTGCTCATGGACAACAGTCCTGAATTTTACTATGTTTATTTCGGAATCGTCAAAGCCGGCGGCGTCGCAGGCCCGGTCAACTGCTGGTGGCAGACCGCGGAAATTCGTTATCTGTTGAAAGATTCCGGGGCCGTGGCCCTGTTTTGCGATCACAACTATCGGGGACTCGTCGATCAGATCATCGGCGACACGCCGGATCTTCAGCACGTCATCGAACGGGAAGCGGCCGACAATCGTTTTCTGCCGTTCGAAAAAATGCTGACGGAGCCGGCGGATCCTGTCGGGACGGAGATCAGCCCCGACGACATCTCCACGATCGTCTACACGTCAGGAACCACGGGAAACCCGAAGGGGGTTCTGCTCACCCACAGGAATATTCTGACCAACTCCTGGCAGGCCAGTCTGCTCGCCAACATCGACGAGAATGATGTCATTTTGTGCTTTCTGCCGCTCTTCCACGTCAACGGCCTCGTGATTACCGGAACATCCCCCCTGAGCAAAGGCTCCCAGATCGTTTTGCGCCGCAATTTCTCCGCCTCGGAGTTCTGGGAATGCGTCGCGAAATACCGCGTGTCGATCTTCAGCGGTGTACCGACCGTGTACCAGATTCTGCTCAACACACCGGGCTTTGAGGGATTGGACGTGTCGTCGCTGCGCTACGGCGTTTGCGGCGCGGCCCCCATGCCGGTGGAGACCATCCGCAAATTTGAGGAAACGTTCAACATGATCATCATTGAAGGCTACGGGCTGACGGAAAGCACGGCCGGAGCAACGGCCAATCCCATCAACGGTGTCCGAAAAATCGGCTCCATCGGAATTCCGTTTGCAGGAACCGAAATTCGGATTCTGGACGATGAAGACCGGGAAGTCCCGCAGGGAGACGTGGGAGAAATTTGCATTCGGGGCGACCATGTCATGAAAGGCTACTTCAACAAACCGGAGGACACCGCCCAGACCCTGCGCGGCGGATGGCTCCACACGGGAGATATGGCCTATAAAGACGAGGACGGATACCTGTTCATTGTGGACCGGAAAAAGGAAATGATCATCCGGGGCGGTGAAAACATCTATCCCAAAGAGCTGGAGGGCATCATCTGCCGTCATCCCGACGTCGCGGAAGTCGCGGTGGTCGGAGTCCCCGATCCGATCTACGGGGAAGAGGTGATGGCCTGCCTCGTTCTCCATCCGGACCGGACGATCTCAGAGGAAGCCTTTCAAAACTGGTGCCGGGAGAACATGGCGTCTTATAAGGTGCCGAAATACGTTAATATCCGCTCATCCCTGCCCAGAAACCTTCTGGGGAAACTCCTCAAGAAGGAGCTGAAAGCCGCCCTGAAGTCGGAAGGGAAAATCTGACCGTGGCCAACCGGTGATCTGCAAGCAGGGATCATTACCCCTTTAAAGGAGGCAGCGATGAAAATATCTTCGATTGAGCTTTATCATGTACAGGTTCCCTTGAAAGAAACCTTTTGGCCGACATGGATCCCCGGCTATCCGCAGACGCACAACGGGTTTACCCTGATCAAACTGGTCACGGACGACGGCATTGAAGGGTATTCCGCAGGCTCCGCTCTGGGACTTGAGCGTGAAGGCCTGGGCGACCTGATCGGCGGATACCTGCTGGGCGCGGACCCGACCGACATCGAATCGGTGCAGGCCCTGTTGAAGCAGGCCGGCATCCTGGGATGGAGAAATTTCTGGATCGAGCCGGCCTGCTGGGACATCATCGGCAAAAGCAAGGGAAAGCCCGTCTATGAACTTCTGGGAGGAGAAAAAAGGCCCATCGAGGTGTACTGTTCCACCGGAGAAATGCACGAACCGGAAAAGAGAGTGGAAGAGCTCCTGGCCATGAAAGAACGCGGGTTCAAAACGGCAAAACTGCGGGTCAAAAACAAGGAGCTCAGGGATGACATCCGTCACATCGAGGTCATCCGGAAAGGCATCGGAGACCGTCTGGTCTTAGGGGTGGACGCCAATCAGGGTTGGCTGGTGACGATTGTCGATAAAATCCCCGCGTGGGATCTGAAGCGCGCGACGGAGTTTGCCGAAGTCTGCGCCGCGAACGACATCTCGTGGCTGGAGGAACCGCTGGATTCGCGGGATTACGACGGCAATGCCGCCCTGAAGAAAATTTCCAGAGTCAAAATCTCCGGCGCCGAACTCAACTACGGATGGGATGAAATCAAGATCATGTTCGAAAAGGACTGCTTCCACATTTACCAGCCTGACGCAACCTTCGCCGGGGGAATTGCCCAGGTGAAGAAAGTGATTGACGCCAGCCACGCCCATCAGCGGGAGTATTCCCCCCACACCTGGACCAACGGGATCGGTTTTTACATCAACTGGAACCTCGTGCTCGCCGACAAAGGCAATACCCTTCCCCTGGAATATCCCCTGGAGGAGCCTTCCTGGGTGCCGGAACAAAGAGAAGGCATCATCGATCCGATCCTTCCCGACCGGAACGCGATGCTCGCGCCGTTTGAAAAGCCGGGTCTGGGATTTGAGATCAACCAAAGCCTGCTGAACAAATACGGAAAGCGGTTTTTCAAACTGACGGAGCTGCGGCAGAAAATCAAGGTGATCCGCCAGAAAGGACTGAAGACCGCCCTGGCGCTCAAGAAAAGAAAAGAAGCCCAGTAGCCCGTGAAGGGCTCCGGAGGATCCGCCATGAAAAAGCCTCTGAAAATCGCCGTCATCATCCTTGCCGTCCTTCTCGCCGCCATCGTTGCCGTCTCCGTGCTGATCAAGTCCTTTCTGACGGAAGAGAGGGTGCGCGCACTCGTTGTGAAGACGGTGGAAAAGTCGCTTCACCGCAAGACCGTGATCGGCGCGGTTGACGTCAGCCTCTTTCGGGGAATCGTTGTCCGGGATTTTGAAATCCGCGAGCGGGACGCCGAGTCCGTCTTTTTCAGAGCAAAGGAATTTGTTCTGGCGTATCGGCTTCTGCCCCTGCTGACCGGCAAGCTGATGATCGATCAACTGAGCATCACGGACGCCGATATCAACGTGAAGGTCAACCCCGACGGCACCTATAATTTTTCCGACATGGCCCGGACGGATAAGCCCGAGGAGATCAAAGAAGAAGAGAAAGGCGCTTCGGGGCTTCCGGTCGCCCTGAGTGTGAAAACCATCAGGATCGAAAACGCAAAGCTCGGCTACACGGATCCAGCGGGAAAACTGCAGAAAGCGGATGTCGTTCTCCAGGCGGAGCTGATCCTCGCCGGGCATTCGGCAACCGCCCTTTCCTCCTCCGGATCGTTCGAGGTCACACTGGTTCAGGCGGTGCTCAAGGACAAAAAGACGACACTGAAAGACCTCCGGACAAAGGCCCGCTATCGTCTGGACGTGGACATGGAAGCGAAGCAGCTTGCGATTCATTCCGTCGATCTGGATATTTTGAAAATCCCCGTCAATATTTCAGGCACGTTCAACTACGCAACGCCCACCACGTATGATCTGGCCGTCAAGGTGCCGGAATACAATCTCTCGCAAATCCCTCCGGACCTCGCCTCCGCCTTCCTCCCCGGGGGAATAACCTTGGGCGGAAATATATCGATCCTCCTTCATCTTGCCAAAAAAGCCGGTGCGGAAAATTCCGCGGAAATCGACGGCCAGATCAGGATGAACCGGACCTCCTTAACCAATCAGCGTCTGAACCTTGTTTTGGATGGGATCGTGAAACTGACGCAGGATGTAATCCGGCTGGAGAGTGTAAAGCTCATCGCCGGCCGCAATGCAGCCGACATTTCCGGAGCGGTGAAAAACTACCGGGAGACCCCCGACATCACCGTCAACGTCCAAAGCAAATTCATCTCTCTCGATGACCTTCTGGTTCCCGCCCCCGCTTCCGCCAAATCGCGGGAAACGGCAGGCAGCGTCAAAGATGAAAAAAGTGCCGCCGTCAAAAAAGAGCTGGAGCCGATGGACTTGAAGCTGAAAGTCAACGCATCACTGGACATCGATAAAACCAGCTACAAGGGAATTTCCATCACCGGCTTCCGCTCCCGGTATGAGCTCAAAAACAATATCTTCACCATTCCATACCTGAAAGGCAATACGCTGAGCGGCGCCTTTGCGCTCAGTGGAGCCGTCAACCTGGCGCAAAAAGGAACCCGGTACAATCTCCACGCGGACCTCTCCGGCGTCCGGGTGGAAGAGCTGGTCCAGATCGCCGCGCCCAAAGCAAAGGGCGTAATTTCCGGAGTGCTGTCCGGCAAGGCGGAGTTTGCCGGCGCGGGCACGCTTTCCGAAAACATCAAGCGCAACCTGAAAGGAAACGGCAAATTCGTGATTCAGAAGGGAACCTTGAAGAATGCCGAAATCATCACCGGCCTTCTGGTTATCCTCGGGCTCACCCAGATGAAGGAAATCCCCATCGACAAAGCCGACAGCACCTTCACCATTGCCGACGGGATCGTAAATCTCAAAACACTGATCGGCAGCAAAGACATGATGATCGATGAAAAGGGAACGATCGGAATGGACCAAAAGCTGGACCTCGGCGTTCTGGTCAAGGTTTCCGACCGTCTCGCGCCCGGCATGGTCAGCCGGTCGTCCGTCGCCCGGTTTCTTTCCGGCGAAAAGGGATGGACCGGCGTGCCGCTGAAAGTTGAAGGCACCCTCTCCAAGCCGACCTACGGCATCGACACGAAAGCCGTCGGCAAAACAGTTTCGGAAGGCCTGCAGAAAAGGGCCGGCGAGGAGCTGCGCAATATTCTGCCGAAAGACCGAAAGCCGTCCGCCGCGGACCAAAAGGACAAAAACGCAGACCGCAAAAACCTGATCAGGGATATCTTCGGCAAATAGGATCCGGCGAGAGCAGCCTCTCTCTCCTTTGGTTCGGCCGGTTTATCTTTTTCGCATCGGAAAAAATAGAGAGACTTTTGTGCCGCGTCCCAACTGGCTTTC